>CAZNLA010000150.1:0-11310 GCA_964573385.1 uncultured bacterium | reverse complement strand
GTCAATAGGCATTTTATCTCTTCACCAACCACTTCGTCCCTGACTGTCGCATGGTTTTGATAATTCCTGAATAGCCCTGTTATTACAAAATACAATACATTTCATACAACCAGAACATTTATAAAAATCTATCCACGGTTTCTCCTGTATATGCTCACGAATTACTGCATTCTTCGGACATTCTTCCTGTATTTTACAAACAGGACAATTCTGACATTTTTCAGGAACTATTATCGGTCGTTTCATATTTATTCAACTCAATCAGTTATTTTATAGCAGTTATACTAGCTGAAACCACATATTTTTCTAAACCTGAATCCGGTACCCAATAACGAATAAATTCACGACTGGATTCATTAATATCAATAGTAATGTCAGAAAAACCAGCATTTCTAAGCATTTGGTCAATTTCATCAATAGTGCTGGCACCTGAAATACAACCGGAATGCAATGCCATATCTGCACGCATTTCATCCGGTATAATATTGGTTGCGACAACATCTGATATCGCCAGGCGTCCACCTTGTTTTAATACCCGAAATGATTCCTTAAATACCTGTTCTTTTTCAGGAGATAAATTAATAACACAATTAGAAATTATCACGTCAATTATTCCGTCCGCAACAGGCAAATACTCAATCTCACCAAGACGAAAATTGACGTTGGAATATTGGTTAAGTTCCGCGTTTTGGCGTGCTTTGCTCACCATATCCGGTGTCATATCAACGCCTATTACCATGCCGGATTTGCCAACCTGTTTAGATGCTAAAAAACAGTCGAATCCTCCACCACTGCCCAAATCAAGTACTACTTCACCCGGTTTTAATGCCGCTATTGCCTGTGGATTACCACAACCAAGTCCCATGTTTGCACCATCTGGAACAGTGTTAACATCATCGCTGGAATACCCCAGTTGGATAGACGCATCTTTTGCACCAGAAGTACCACAACAGGAAGAATTACTGTTGCAACCACACCCGGAACTGCCTTTTTTAGCGACACCAGTATAATTTTTTCTGACCGCCTGACGTATGTTATCCGCATTTAAATCTGTTTTCATATTTGGTATTATAGCCAAATAGTATACGAATAGCAATACAAATTTATCTTTTTTTTTAAAAATACAAAAAAATCTGCTGAATATATACTTACAGTAAAAATATTTTCATTGACTTGAAGAATCCTAAGAAATCAAAACATCGAACCTTTACCACCATCAAGATGATTATTCATCTTTTTGCCTTGTTGCGCCTTTACTTCAGGTATTACGCGTTCTTTCAAAAATTTCAACGCTTCCTCCGCGTCACAATCAACTTCAATAACCTGCAAACGCATAATATCTTCTTCTGTTAATAAAATAGTTACCATAATATTTTATCCCTCACTATAAAAAGTTCTGTGTGAATCTCAGTGTCTTCTCAGTGCATCTCTGTGTAATAAGGTTTCAAAATTTCACTCTTCAAATAGCTATATCTGGTACCAATAGATAGACCGCTAACATACCTGTTTATTGAAAACTGGATAGCCGGGCTGCGACCCTGTTCCAAACTGTGACCAAATTTGATAGGTATCTATATATTGAAGCCAAAATAATTTTTCAAAAAACTCTCTGTGAATCTTGTGTCTTCTCAGTGCATCTCTGTGGAATAAGAAAAATTTCACTCTTCACTCTTCAAAATTTCACTCTTCAATCACTTCCACTCACCTGCCATCACTATTTCTCTCTTTAACTCTACGCCAAAAACATCAAAGACACGTTTTTTCATTTTTTCTGATAATGCCACAATGTCTGCCGCTTTTACACCATCATTAGTGATAATAAAATTTGCATGCAAATCAGATACTGCGGCACCGCCAATTTGCATTCCCTTGCATCCACTGCGGTCCAGCAATTTCCCTGCAGCAATTTTTTCCGGATTAATAAATGTACTTCCTGCGGTGCGCGCGCCATATGGTTGGCGTGACGTGCGTTTCTCCCGCAATCTGGTCATTTTATTCATAATGACTTCCATTTCACCAGGTACCAGTCGCAAACACGCGGAAACAACCACACAATCCATATTTTGTAATGATGAATGGCGATAACCATGGGATAATTCGCATTTTTCCAGAGTAATTATTTTACCATCAAACGTCATAACATCAACAGAATGTATCATATCACAAATATGTCCTATATCTGTACCGGCATTCATAACCAGGGCACCACCGATTGTTCCGGGAATTCCCAATGTTGATTCTAATCCGCTTAATGATTGTTTTGCCGCGAAATTCACTACGCGTTGCAGATTTGCTCCGGCACCTATTATCAAATCGTTACCTTCACGGGTAATGGTATTAAACTCATCCTGTAATTTAAGCACACCACCACGAATACCCATATCGCTTACCAGCATATTACTGCCATTACCAATGGTCATTACCGGCAGATCAGCATTGCGCAATATCTTTAAAGTCATCTGCAAATCATCATAATCTACAGGAGTTATAAACAAATCCGCAGGTCCACCTGCATGAAAAGTTGTGTGGTGACACATCTCTTCACGCTGTATAACGGTGCCTTTAATCTTTGCGCTTATCTCGCTTGCAATTACGTCATAATTAATTGTTGCAGTGGTAGTCATTATGCTTATTATTACTCCATTTCCTTTGATAACTCAGCCAATCGATGCGCGATACTGTCTACATCACCCGCTCCAATGGTGATTATCAAATCATTCGGTTTCAATACCGGTAACTTTTCAGAATTGCTATTTACAGCATCAAGAAGTATCTGATACCCATCATCCAGCGATTTTGCTACCATTACCGGTGGTCCACCGGCAGTCGCAATCTTCTCTTCCAACCATTCACTGGTAATCCCCGGCATCTGTTCCTCGCGGGCAGGATAAATGGGAATTAACAGCAGATAATCGGCATTGTTGAATGACTGCGCAAAGTCATCCGCCTGGTCACGGGTACGGCTAAACAGATGCGGTTGAAAAACCGCCACAATATTACCTTTAAAGGATGCCCGTGCTGCCGCCAATGCCGCCTTCACCTCGGTAGGGTGATGCGCGTAGTCATCAACTATTTCAACACCATTCACCTCACCTATCCGGTCAAACCTGCGACCCATCCCGGTAAAATCTGCCAATCCCTGTAAAACGGCGGATATTGGCAAACCTAATTCCAATGCCATGGTCGCCGCGGCAGTAGAGTTATAAATATTATGAATACCGGGTATTTGTAATTTTATGCATATTTCTTCACCACCAGGTGTGGTGAGAATATAACTGGTTTGTGCTGAAAGTTGTACAGCAGAAATACGATAATCTGCGTTTTCACCCATGCCAAATAAAACTGTGCGCTTGGCGCAATCAAGCATAGTTAATGCGTTTACGTCGTCACCATTAAGTATGGCAAAACCTGTGGTTGATGATAAAAAACTGCGGAAAGAATCAAACAAATGCTGTGGTGTACCATGGAAATCAAGGTGGTCAACCTCAATATTAGTTATAATAGCGGCAAACGGCCGTAAAGATAAAAAAGAATTGTATGCTTCACACGCTTCAACCACAGTTAAATCGCCACCGGTGCGGGCATTGCTGCCAATATCTTTCAATACCCCACCGAGAATACATGTAGGGTTACTTTCTGCCCGCAATAAAATTAATGATAACATGCCACTGGTGGTTGTTTTACCATGGGTTCCACTCACCGCCAACCCTTTACCGGCATTTACAATTGATCCCATTAATTGCGCCCGACTATAAATTGGCAGATTCAGTTCTTGTGCCCGTAATAATTCCGGATTATCTTTTTTTATTGCATCACTTACAATTAATGTGCTGTTGCCGGATATCATTTTCGGGTCATGGGGTGCGGACACATCTGCCCCTGCGGCATTAAGGTCATCCATTATGGGGTTATATTTAGAGTCTGTACCACTTACCAGATAACCACGGGATAATAATATCTTAGCCAAAGCGCTCATACCAATGCCGCCAATACCGACAAAATGGTACAACATCTGTTTGTTTAAAATTAAATCTTGCATTTAATCCCTTCAGGAGCTTTAATTTAAGCCATATTCTCTTTATTTTCAACAGGTTTCTTTATATCTTTTCTGGAAACCATTAAAATAAGTCCGGCAAATATACAACTGCCCACCATTGAACTGCCACCGGCACTGACAAAAGGCAGACAAATACCCATACACCATAATAAATTACTTACCACTGCCAGGTTGATGATGGCCTGAAATAACAAAAATACCATGCTACCAACTACCAGAAAAGTATTGTAATTATCGGTAGCAAGACTAGCTATAGCAAATCCGCGCCATAACAATAAACCATAAGTGATAAATATAATCATGGTACCGAATAGAAAACCAAATTCTTCGGCAATAGTGGCAAAAATATAATCATTGTGGGGTTCCGGCAAGTAATACCATTTTTGTACTCCCTCGCCGTAACCGCTTCCCCATAAACCACCGGATGAAATAGCAATAAGAGAATTCAAGGGTTGAAAAGCAGCAGGAATTTTTCTGTCTTTCACATGTGTCCAGGCGGCAAAACGTTCAATACGCTTGTGGGTCTCCAATACCGATATTGGTAAAACTAAACTTAATACCAGTGCTAAACTGATTCCACCAACAACCACTCCTGCCCATATTTTCATTTTCATACCAGAGATGGTTAATATTATCAGTGTTGATAATGACATAACCAGAAATGTACCAATGTCTTGTTGGATGAATACTATTGCTAACGGTAAGGTAATTATAGTACCCAATTTTATTTTGAGTTTTGAATCTTCTTTAAATCTGCGTGCCCAATCAGGATATTTATCAATAAAAGATGCCAACATCATTACTAATGTAATTTTACCGAACTCAGATGGTTGCAGGCTAAAAGTACCAATTGGAATCCATGCTCTGTTGCCACCTATTTCTTTACCAATGAATAATGGCAATATCATTAAAATCAATGAACTTATATAAAAAAAGATACTCCATTGTCTAAAAGTAGGAATAACAAATTTAGCAGAAATCAGCCATATAATAAACATACCCACGCATGTGAACATCAGTTGATTTTTTGTGAATTGAAATCCCTGAAAAAGCGACATCTCATCGCCTTTATTACTTAAGATTGCCTGGGGGATACTGGCAGTAGAAACCGCTATTAATCCTTCAATTACCAGGATTAATATAATGAATAAAAATATTTTATCTATTGATTTAAAGTAGTTTTTTAGCATGGCGGTGACTCTTACTGTGATTATGCCTTACAAATATAACACCCGTAACCTGTATGGTCAATGAGAAATTGAGCATTCCACAAATATATTTTCAGATATTTTCGCAGTTTAACAAAGATTGAAGGCTTCGTAGAATTATTGAATCGTTTTTAGTTAATCCTATTGCTGATTCACCGATATTTTTCAAGTATGATAACGTTAATAATGCACGGCAACCATATTCGCAAAGTCCTGATGACTTGAAGGTTTTTAAGAATAACGCGGGCATATATTTAGTATATTTATCCCATGGTGGCGAAAACTCGCCGGTTTTTAATGACTGGTGCCAACAGATAGCGTCAATCTGCGCCATAATTTCATCGGATTCTTTAAAACTGTCCCCTAATGGTATATCAATCACTACTGAACTCGAACAGCAATTATGTAAAATATCATGCTGTGGGGTATTTAAATAAACAGACGACTGGTGTAAAATTTCCCGACGAATATCGTTATCACCGGATGTAACAACTAAATATAAATCGACATTACCATCCGGTGTTGTAAACACACCATCTGCGTATGCTAATTTTGAGTTTGGAGTGTAAACACCTGTTTTATAATCATCATTCGATATATAAGCAGCAGAAAAAGCAGGCGAAGAATCCAGGATACCATCTGTTTTAATTTTGACTTCAGCACTATTTGTAGATTTAATATGCCACCATCCTGAATTATCACCCGGTTTTATAATAACATCACCGGCAGAAATATATCCATTATTTATTACATGTATGTCATCCTGGTTATTATTGACACATATTTCCGCGGCAGGTTGCCAATTATCAGCAGACAAACAATCAATGGTAATATTAATTTCATCTATCTGTTTTTGCAATCGCAATCTGCTGGATGTATTAACACTTACCACTTGTCCCGGCAACTTCGCTCTTTTATCTATAATTTCAGGAATCATCATATTAATATTCCATGTTTAACACTGATACAACATCTGTTTACCCGCAAAAATGCTTTGATTATTTTTAACAACTATGATATTGTATAAAAGTAAAAGGAAAAAGATTCACTTATAGTCACTTCGACAGTCTCATTGACTAAAAAGAAAAATCATGAAAGGGAACAACATTGAAAACAGCAGAAGAATTAATACGCAGTTACTCCATGTTTAAGGGGTGGCGTGATGAAGAATACAATCAATTATTAGCGAAATCTTTTTTTCGCAAATATGATAAAGGCATCGACCTTTTTATTGAAGGTGAAGATGCCCACGGATTGTTTTTGTTACGCAGTGGTATTGTAAAAATATATAAAATTGGTGAAAATGGCCGGGAACAGATAGTCCACCTTGCTTATCCGGGTGACTCCGTGGCAGAATTACCGCTGTTTGATGGTGGACCTTACCCATCATCCGCGGCAGCATTGGAAAGTGCTGAGGTTTTATATATTCCACGTCAATTTTTTATAGATATCATGGACGCGCGACCAGAACTATACAAACAAATTGTGAAAACATTGGCGAAACGTATGCGAAAATTGGTAGAGTTAGTCGAAGATTTATCATTACGACAGGTTAAGCAACGTCTGGCAAGATTAATATTGAAGGAATCAAAGGGCAGAACCGCATTTATTCTGCCATTTACTAACGACGAAATCGCTGCCCGACTGGGGTCTGTACGTGATGTAATAAGCCGAACCTTCACTGCGTTACAAAATGATAACCTCATTACATTATCCGGTCGGCATCTATCTATAATTAACAAAACAGAATTAGAAGATAATTGTTAAATACGATTTATTTATAACAGTATTTTCGCTTTCAAAGAGAAAATTGCTTAAAAATGGTCGCTTCGACAGGCGCAGCGACCGGTCACTGAGCTTGTCGAAGTGACCTTTAGCGACAGTCCTGTAAAATTGTAATACCAATACAATAAATTATTATTCACCGCAAAAGATTGCAATGACCACAAAAGAAGAGTTTTCAGATACTAAATATATCCTAATTTTCCGATTCGCGATACATTGCTATCTAATCCCAGATAGAAGTCAATACGAATACATCTGAGGATTCTATTACCATTGAACCACCGACAACAGTAAAATTCAATGCGGGATATTCAAAAAATGGCAACGATTTAATAACCATTAAAGATTCACCATTACCTGCAAAGATTTCCGCGGACGCACGGTCAACTATTGCCCGCAAACGAAGTTTACCATCTATAACTTTTAATGGCATTTTTTCATTTAACATCTGTGTATCACTGTCCCATATAACAACTAATCCTATTATATTTATGTTAATTTGCTTCGCATCACACACAGATATCGCAATATTAATATCAAATCCACCGGCATCTTCCTCGCGAAATTGCCGGATGCTTATTTCATCCGGTTTCAATTCTTCTTTATCCCAAGACAAGCAAACTTCACGAAGATTATCCAATTCAGTTATTGGTGCGATAAACAGCCTATAACCATCTGCGGTTGAACGCAATGACAACTCTACCGGTATACCCATCTGCTGGTTAAAAGGCATATCCGGATATTCTAATCCATTTAACCATGCCATTTGTATTCGGCGACCATCGGGTAAATTACTGAATGTCTGAACCGCGTAATAATGGTCGTATGCCAATGCTAAAGATACAGGTTCATCGGGTATAAAATTTTGCCCGTCAAAATCACCGACCAGATATCGCGCGTTTGCCGCCGTCCACACCCATTTAATCATATCCGGATTACCATCCACAACCATAGGGAAGAAATCAGGACATTCAGCACAATCCGCCACCGTTATTGTTTGTAAATGCGACCAATTCTTCAAATCCGGTGAAGAAAAAAACGCAAAGTCATTATCAATTAAGTATAAAGTCATTATCCAGCGATTAGTTTTATCATGCCAGACTATTTTCGGGTCGCGGTTACCACCAGCAATATTTGCTAACACCGGGTTACCGGCATATTTGGTGAATGACCGGCCATCGTTGCTATAAGCCAGACATTGGGTATATGGCTGACCTTTTGACGCTTCAGAAGTATCACCGGCAGCTGTATAAATTAGTATCAGAGCACCTGCGCCGAATCCTGCGGTATTATTTTCATCAACAACCGCACTGCCAGAAAACATTGTCCCCATATCATCCGGCAACAGCACATTATCCAACTGTTTCCAATGCAACATATCACTGCTTACCGCGTGTCCCCATGTCATGTTGCCCCATTCTATACCAAATGGGTTATGCTGAAAAAACAGATGATATTCACCCCGGTAAAATACCAGACCATTCGGGTCATTTAACCAGTTTTCTTTTGCCGTAAAATGTAATTGCGGACGAAACGCTTCTTCGTACAGTTCAGTCATAATTTCACCGATCCCTAATTATTTTTAACCAGTTATTACATTAGACTTGTCCGTAAATAATAAGCGGCATCTTTCGGACTCTTTTCCTGCCATACATCGTTGTGTTTTTCACGTTTATCAGCTTGACAATGTGTGAAAAACACGCCTTGTATGACAACAAAATAGCCTCAAAATCTACACGCTTCTTATTTACGGAAAAGTCTATTACCAACCGGCAGCACGATATACATTATGCAATATCTGCAGATTTATCATCTCACGTTCCAATGGCATTGGCACCGGTCCATCTCCGCACAGATAATCAATGTAAGCTTTACCCAAATTAACCATATCTCCCGGATGGCCTTCCATATCAACGGTAAACTTTTCAGTCTGCGCTTTTCCTTTGCCATCTTCATCTACATAGAAAAACTCCACAGTAGGGTCATCCCATGAACAATAACCAAACTTTAAACCGCCTTTTGTGCCATAAATTGCAGTCTGGTTTGGCGATTCCATATTCGCGTTACTGGCTCTTTCCCAATAATATTTCAATCCGCCTTCAAAGGTCATCATTGCGCAACCATGTTCTTCAACTGTGAATGTATCTGTTCCCGGATTAACTTTATCTAATCCGTTTACACAAAAACCATCTGCTTTTATAAAACGTGGTTCTCCCAGTAATCCCAAATGGAACGACATGTCATAAACGCCCCAGTCAAACATTGGTCCGCCACCAGCTATTTTGCGGTTAAGAAACCATTTTGCCGGCGGGTTATATTCAATACCACCACGGCTTTGACGGGCAACCGCACGATGGTGAATATAATATATATCGCCTAATTTACCTTCATCAATGAACTTTTTAACAAATGTATATTTTGGTTGCAACCTTGCGTGCCGCGCGGTGCAACCAGATATCTTTAATTCAGGGTTCCTTGATGCCGCGGTAACTAAACGACGGGTTTCTGTCATTGAAACTGTTAATGGCTTTTCCATCAGCAAATGCTTGCCAGCGTTAATGGCCTGTAATCCCATATCTAAATGTGTCGACGGTGGTGTACAAACAACAACAACATCTAATTCACTGTCATTTAATATATCAGTATAATTTGCTGTAGTCATCGGCACATTAAATTTTTCCGCAGATTTTGCTAATGCTTCCGGATTAAGATCTACAATCCAGCGCAATTCTGTTCTTTTATCATTTACAAAATTCAGCATATGTTCCTGCGCTATCATACCACTGCCAATTATGCCCACCTGAATTAAACCGTTTTTCATGTTATCCCCTTTTGAATAAATACATGACTTTTGCTAAGGTCACTTTGATAAGCTCATTAACCAGTTGCTGAGCCTGTCAAAGCAACCTATTTAGCATATTTAACCAAAAACAACGATAGGGTTGCATTAAAATAATTCTTTCAACCTATCGCAATAATACCTGACGTTATCAAACTCAGCATCCGGGGCGATGCGATGGTCAGGGCATGGAATAAAGCCGCCTAATTCAATTAACGGTCGCAAACGTTCAATTTCTGCATCTATCGCGGCGCGGTCATATGCAAATACCACTTTATTCATACCGCCTACCCCACGCAATTCTTTACCATATTTTTCCCGCCATGGTGCAATGCTGGCATCCCAGGTGCCAACTTCTATCGGGAACATGGTATTAACCCCATTTTCAAACCATGTTGGTATCAAAGCGTCTATCATGCCATCACAATCCAGACTGACGATATTTATACCATAACTGTGTAGCAAATCAGTTATGCGTTTATAATGCGGTCCCACCTTCTCCATAAAGAATGATGGTGTTACCAATGGTCCGTTTTTATAACAAATATCTTCCCAAAAATGTCCAAAGTCAAATTTTGCGCCGGTTTCCAATGTTGTTTTAACCGCCTGATAACACAGTTCCGCGTTCACATTAATTACTTCGTCCAACAACTCTTCATCATCAGCAACCAGATAACAAAGATTTTCTATGCCAATGTAATTGCGTATTGTTCCATATAAACTGCCGCAATGTATGCCATACATATAATCG
This sequence comes from uncultured bacterium, assembly GCA_964573385.1. Taxonomy (GTDB): domain Bacteria; phylum Armatimonadota; class Hebobacteria; order CAIYQO01; family CAIYQO01; genus JBAXQQ01. The sequence goes on along the minus strand of CAZNLA010000150.1, from coordinate 670 downwards.
CGGTCATCTTTCTGTAAAAACTCAATCCCGCCTTCGTCAAAATTCATGGTGGTGTCATTAACACGCATACCTGCTTTCATAACCCTGTCTATGGAAAACTGTAATTTAGGCAGATACAATTCTTCCCATTCTTTACGACCTTTAAAGGAATGGTCAATTTCCGCCGGGATAGAACCTGCGCCGGGACTATGCAATTCTACCACGCCATAATAATTCATAATATGCTTGGTGCCATCGGCGAATTCACTTACTATTTTGGTTTCAAATGTAGGTATTAAGCCAGTATTTGGATGAAACGCAGAATAATAATCACCGTCAAATCCAAGTTTCGTATTTAAAAGCGCATCAACAGGATTACCGTCACCCCATCCATTAACCTCTTCCTGTTTCAGGTGTCCTTCGTCCACCCATTTTTGCAATGTCTCACCCCAATAACCGAAATGTAATATCGGCAATCGGTCATACGGTTGATAATTTAAAGCGGCCATTATGCGTTGGCGATTATTCATATTTAACTCCTCTGTAACCTGCGTAATTGTAAGATTTATGACCAGAATAATCAAGTATGATGAACTATCAATCATTATAAAAATAACAATTTATTAACCATATTTATAACAGGACTTTCGCTTTTAAAGAAAAATATGCTTAAAAATGGTCGCTTCGACAG
>CAZNLA010000149.1:0-11325 GCA_964573385.1 uncultured bacterium | reverse complement strand
ATTCTATAAACATCTTACCCCTAACGGGGTAAAAATATATTGATATAAATGTGTACCCTGTCTGAATTGTAGGGAATGCCGTCCCCGGCATTCCGTACAAAAAAAATAGAAATAATTGAGTTTTGCAAAAGCCTGTTTAAATCATCTTTAATGAAATTAATATCACCGAAAAAATGTAAAAAACAGATGAATATCAATTGGTGTATCATAAACAATCCATTTTTTGCCTCTTTAAATTTAATGCTATATAAAGTAAAATGAATCGGCGATATTTATCTTTAAAAAAGGTGGTTTATTGTGGCAATTGCACCCAGTGCCAGTTATAGCCTGGCTATTCGTATAAAAGCTCCTACTGTCCCCGGCATGTTGGCTGTTTCTGCTGATGCTATTGGTAAAGCAGGTGGCGAAATTGGCGATATTATGTTGGTATCAGAGAATCGCGAGTTTACAATACGCGACTTTAATGTGAATTGTTCCGGACTGCAGCATCAGAAAGAAGTGGCAGCGGCATTACGCGCGTTGACCAATATCGAAATAATATCTATTACCGACCGCACATATGATATGCACCTTGGCGGTAAGATAAATACCGTATCAAAATACCCATTAAAAACCCGTGATGATTTATCCATGGCATATACCCCTGGTGTAGCACGGGTATGCATGGCGATTCATGACGACCCAATGCGCGCACACAACCTGACTATAAAGAAAAACACCGTGGCGGTGGTCAGCGATGGTACCGCCGTATTGGGGTTGGGTGATATTGGTCCGGAAGCGGCAATGCCGGTTATGGAAGGCAAAGCGGTGCTGTTTAAAGAGTTTGGCGGGGTTGATTCTTTCCCTGTTTGCATTAATACCAAAGATACAGAAGAAATAATCACTTTTGTTAAAGCTATCGCACCGACATTCGGTGGTATAAATCTTGAAGATATTTCAGCTCCCCGCTGTTTTGAAATAGAAGACCGTTTAAAAGCGGAATTAGACATCCCGGTATTTCATGATGACCAGCATGGCACCGCGGTGGTTACCCTGGCCGCGCTGATAAGCGCGTTGAAAATTGTTAATAAACCTATGGCAAGTCTGAAGGTTATTGTATCTGGAGTTGGCGCTGCCGGGGTAGCATGCAGCAAGATTTTATTGAATGCCGGTGTAAAAAATATTATCGGTCTTGACCGCAACGGATCAATTCATAAAGGTCGTACAGACCTAAATTCTATTAAACAATGGTATGCCGATAATACTAACCCGCAGGGATTATCTGGTAAGTTGAATGATGTTATTGAAGGCGCAGACTTGTTTTTGGGGGTATCCGGTCCCGGTACATTAAAGGTTGATGATGTCAAAAAGATGGGGAAAGACGCTATGGTATTTGCCATGGCAAACCCGATACCAGAAATTATGCCGGAAGAAGCCGCGCCATATGTGCGCATAATGGCGACAGGCCGGTCTGACTATCCTAACCAGATTAATAATGTCCTGGCATTCCCCGGCATTTTCCGCGGCGCACTTGATTGCCGCGCATCTGCAATAACAGAAAATATGAAACTTGCCGCCGCCCAGGCGATTGCTGATATGGTAACTACCGAAGAATTGTCAGAAGAATATATCATCCCGTCAGTATTTGATAACCGTGTTGGTCCGGCGGTGGCAAAAGCAGTTTGTGCTGCTGCCATTGCAGACGGGGTAGCCCGCCTGACAGGTGGTGAAGTGCCAACCTTTGATGAAATGACTAGATAATTGTAATTAAAAATTAAAAGTTAAAAATTAAAAATTAAATTAAAATTGCATAACCATGATGGGACAGACACATTCCTGGCTTCGCCACTCTGTGTCAGTCCCTGAGCCCGATGGTAATGATTTTGTGGTATTTTTGTTATATAAAAGTATGTGCAGATTGTAGAGACGCAAAATCTTGCGTCTCAATGGTTACCGCATTTTTTGTGTTTTAAACATAAAGACGCAAAATCTTGCGTCTCTACGGTTACCACATTTTTTGTGTTTTAAACAATAAAGACGCAAAATTTTGCGTCTCAACGATTACTTAAACGCGAATAGGTGAATATATGTCTTCCGTCCCATTAAAATCGAATATTGTTATTACCGGTGGTGATGGACGGTTAGGCACTGCTTTAAGTCAATTACTGAATTTTTATGCACCTGCTTATCCGCAGTTTGATATAACGGATTATGATAACGTTTTGCGTTGTTTTAAGTCCTGCAAACCGAAATTGATTGTTCATGCTGCCGCATATACCAATGTCGCCGGCGCGGAAATTAACCGTCTTCCCTGTTGGAAGACCAATGTCCATGGAACCCGTAATGTAGTAAAGGTTGCGCGGGTATTGAATCTGCCGTTGGTGCATATAAGTACAGATTATGTTTTTGATGGCAAAACCGGCAATTATTTTGAGGACGACTGTCCCGGTCCGGCGATGAATTATTATTCGTTGACAAAATTGGTCGCGGAAGAGATAGTCCGTACCTGGGATAAGCATCTGATTATACGCACCTCTTTTCGACCTAATGACTGGCCGTATCCGGTGGCTTATACTGACCTTTTCACCGGGCAGGATTATCTTGATATCATTGCGCCGGATATTGCATTGGCGATACAGAATTTTCATCTTATTCCATATAATACTTTGCATATTGTTACCGAAAGAAAATCTGCATTTGAATTGGCAAAACGCCGGTGTGCTGATGTGAAACCGGGCAGCAAAAACAGTTCAAATGTTATTTTACCTGATGATATAACTCTTAACACTGACCGTTGGAAACAACTGAAAATGACATTGTTGAAAAAAAATGAATAGACTTAATCTGCAACCAGTAAGTCAGAAGTTCCCTGATGAATGTCTGCCCGACCCACCGGGTGAATTGCGCAGGCAATTGGAAGCCATAACAGACAAACCACTTCCCTGCGCTTCTGTTGCCATTGCTGTTGGCAGTCGGGGTATTGAAAATATAGCGCAGTTTGTTGCGGAAATTGTTACCTGGGTTAAGTCATGTCACGCTATTCCCTTCATTGTGCCGGCCATGGGCAGTCATGGCGGTGCCAATGCGCAGGGGCAGACAGATGTATTGCACGGTTATGGTATAAGCGAAGAGACCGTTGGCGCTCCTATTAAATCTTCAATGGATACTGTTGAATTGCCGTCAGGTGATGCCGGAGTCCCGGTATATTGTGATGCTAACGCCTGTAGCGCAGACCATATTATCATCATAAACCGTATTAAACCCCACACATCTTTTCACGGCAGATACGAAAGTGGGTTGATGAAGATGCTGGCAATAGGCCTGGGCAAGCAACGCCAGGCAGAAGCGATTCACAAAATGGGTGTCACCGGCCTGCGCGATATAATGCCGAAAGTCGCTGTTCAGGTGCTTAACCATGCTAATATTTACCTTGGCATAGCAATTGTTGAAAACGCATATGACCACACCCATACCATCGCGGTTGTCCCGGCGAATGAAATAGCAGACCGGGAACCGGACTTATTGTTAATGGCAAAATCATTAATGCCAAAGTTGCCGGTTGATGATATTGACCTGTTGATAGTAGATGAAATGGGAAAAAATATCAGTGGTTTGGGGATAGACCCAAATATAATTGGCAGATTAAAGATAAATGGTCAGCCTGAACCGGATAAACCACGTATAAAATGTATCCTGGTACGCGACCTTACTGCGCAATCACACGGCAACGCCACCGGTATGGGTTTAGCGGATATTATCACCCGGCAATTTGCTGACAAAATAGATTTCAAAGCCACCTATGCAAATATCCTTACCACAGGTTTTCTTGAACGTGGAAAGATGCCGATAATAGCAGAAACAGTTGAAGACGCCATAACAATAGCCATAAATTCGCTGAATATTCCAATACCGCAAATGCGTGTATTGCATATAAAAAACACCCTTCATATAGATACTTTTCAAGCCTCATCTGCGATAATGCGGGAATTGTCAGTGTAACACGAGATTGCAATATAGATTGTTTTATTTAAAAACAAGACTTTCGCTTTCAAAGAGAAATTTGCTTTAAAATGGTCGCTTCGACAGGCTCAGCGACCGGTCACTGAGCTTGTCGAAGTGACCTTAAGCGAAAGTCCTGTAAAATGTATGTTCCGAATTAACCAGTAAAAATGATACAATAAATGCACATTTTATTTCCGGAGAAAATTTTCGAATGCGTTATTTAATATCTTTCTTTTTCTTAACCATGGCAGTTTTGGCTTTTGCTGTCTCTGACCCGCATACTGCGGTGTTGCCTATTTACGCGTTGCCGGCTACCGCGGCGGCGGATGGTGATTTGGGTGAGTGGCGGGGAGTACCGGCGATTGGGCCTGATCAGTTCCATTATTTGGGTGAGAATAAAGTTATTAAATATGATGATGATTTTACCCCGTTTTTCTACGCGGGTAGGGTGGTAGGGAAGCCGGATTTGTATTTTTTAGTGGTGGTTAAGGACCGTTGTGTTAACAGTTTTGAAAGTGCTGGCTGGATAAACGGCGATAGTATGGAGATATTCCTTGATTTTGGTCGTGACAAACGTGAAGCATCTGGCGCTAAGTGGTGGGAAGGTAATAAATGGAATTACGCGCCAGAAATGACGCAATATGGTTTTATGCCATATACCCTTAACGGGAGTGGTAAAATATTCACCAGTGGCATATCTAAAAAATGGAAGGTTGATTACACCAGTGTTCCGGTTGAAGGCGGTGTTGCTTATGAAGTTAAGGTTGAAGGTAAAAGCGTGCTTGATAGCCTGAAACTGGCTGAGTTACCCCCGGTAATAGGTATTGATATTCATTTGACCGCGGTTGATTATCCGGTTATACGTGATGGTGGTGGATTTTCTAATTCCCGTGGTTTTATGGTGCTTTTCAGCGATTGGTCGGCAATTGTTAACCCAACAACTTATGGTGGACTATCCACCGTAGCATTAGCAACACCGGCAGGAGAATTGCCTGCTAAAACATTGCCGGCTTTATACACGAATAACCCTTCCATAAAAGATATTAAAGATAAGTGGGGGAAAATAGATGAAATTAAATATGCTGACATGTTATATTGGGCGGCCAGTAAAGGAATAAAGTTGGATGTCGCAACGGTAAGGCAGTGTATGAACGCCAAATCGCCGCAATTGCGTGAAACCTGTCTGCAAATATTATACAATACACCACAAAAAGATGAATTGAATAAAATGGCAGTTGCAATGGCGTTTGCCAATATAAACCAACAGACTAACCGCGCGTTAATTTATGCTGATTTGATAACTGAGCGAATTAAGATAACCGGACAGGGACCGGCATTAATCTCGCAAATAGCAAACAATGATTTGAATGTTGCTTTCGCCGCGGCAGGTGCATTGGCAAAAGTTGGCACAAAAGCTGATTTGGATTTATTTACGCAGGCATATAACGCGAAACTGACAATTGATAAGGAACGCGCAAATGCTATTCGGCTTGTTATGCAACCGGCAATAGATATGTTGTCTTTCCGGTTATCGCCACCACCGTCTCCCAAAGCTACGGCGGTGAATACTGTCTTACCCGAAAATTCCGATTTACCCCGGGTAATGCCTGCTGACAATAATAACGTTTACAACGGCAAGGGATTATTGCGAAAATGGCCGGTTAACGGGCCGGAAGTTAGCTGGCAATATGAAATCGGTGGTGGATGGGGAGCAGTGGTGGAAGGCAACGGAAAGACATTTGTAATGGCAAAAAAAGATGGTAAACAATATGCATACTGCTTTGACGCGGCAAAGGGTAGTTTGTTATGGATGCACGAATTGTTCAGCAGAGAACTTGCGTATGGCGCGTCATCACCATTGATAGATAAAGACAGGATATATTTTATCGCGGAAGGCGCGGTGGTATGTCTGAAGATGGAAGATGGCAGCGAAATATGGCGGCAGGAGAAAGATTACAAAGGCACGCAATTCGCTTCCGGATTAATTATTGGGGACACGCTTTTTATACCGCAAAACTCGTTGATTGCGGTAGATAAAATGACAGGTAAAGTTATCTGGAAGACGACAGGCCCTAACGTAAGTCCGGCGTCACTGGCATATCAGATTCTGGATGGCATTCCGCAGATTATCGTCCCGGTAGGCAGTGGTAAAGATGCGGAAGTATGGGGTGTTAACGCGAAAGATGGCACAGTTTTCTGGAAATTCCCGGTGAAAATAGGATATGGTTTATGTGTTTCACCGGTAGTGGATGGTTCGAGAGTGTTATTATCGTCTGGTGAACCCGGACAGGAATTCCTGATTTCATTACAGATGTTTATTAAAGATGGAAAGGTTCAACCCGCACCCGTATATATCCGCAAAGACACGCAATCGAACAAGGCACATACTATGTCAATTTATAACGGTGCCATATATGGTTTCTGGAACCGTCGTATAGATTGCACCCGTGCCAGTGATGGCCAGGTTATATGGAGCGAGAAAAATAAGGGATGGGATTACGACCAGCAATTAATAATAGCAGATGGTTTGATATTTGCCGTTAGCGGTGAAAACCTGGTATTGGTAGATATCAATAATAAAGTATACAAAGAAGTTGGTCGGGTGAAAATACCCATAAAAACCAGTATGCAACAACCAACCATCGCCAATGGTAGATTATATCTTCGTGGTGAAAAAGAGATAATTTGTTACAAAGTTAAATAAAATAGGACTTTCGCTGTAAAGAGAAATTTGCTTAAAAATAGTCGCTTCGACAGGCTCAGCGACCGGTCACTGAGCCTGTCGAAGTGACCGGGCGCGAAAGTCATTTGATAAGTGTTATTTGACTGAAATGTATAAGTTTTAATTTTATCGTTTATTTTGTCAGTTTATCAATCTGTTTCAATTCATCGTCGGTAAATGTCAGATTCTCCAGTGCGGCGATGTTTTCTTCTATCTGTTTTACTGATGACGCGCCAATCAGTGCACTGGTGATGCCGGGCAGGCGTAATACCCAGGCAAGCGCCATTTGTGCCAGAGTTTGTCCGCGGTTGGCAGCAATTTTATCCAGCGACTTCAGCACTAACAGGCGTTCGTCAGACAGGTTGTTTTTAACCCAGTCAACTCCCCATTTTTCGGCAGCACGACTGCCGGCGGGGATGTCACCACCGATATATTTACTGGTTAACAATCCGCTTGCTAATGGACAGAATGGAATTACACCGGTTCCGTATTCGATGGCTTGTGACAATAAATCCCATTCAATATCGCGTTGTAACAGGTTGTATCGCGGTTGATGTATAGTAATGGGTGCCCAGTCGTGTTTTTCAACAATACGGGTTGATTCCGCGAATTTCGCTCCGGGATAACTGCTGACACCGGCATATATTGCTTTGCCTTGTTTAACCAGGGTATCCAATGCTCCCAGTGTTTCTTCCAATGGAGTATTTGGGTCAAACCGGTGAGAATAGAAGATGTCAAAATATTCTATTCCCATTCTTTTTAATGACTGGTCGCAACTGGCGATAATATATTTGCGTGAACCCCATTCGCCGTATGGCCCGGGCCACATGCGGTAACCTGCTTTACTGCTGATAATTATCTCGTCACGGGGCATATCTTTAATAATTTTACCAACCACAATTTCCGCGTTACCGGGTGGTGTACCATAATTATTGGCAAGGTCGAAATGGGTGACCCCTAAATCAAACGCACGATAAATAACATCACGTGCGGTATCAGCACCTTTGTATCCGCCAAATGTTTCCCATGCTCCCAAAGAAATTGCCGGTAACATTAATCCACTGCGACCGCAACGTCTGTATTGCATTTTATCATATCGATTTTCCGAAAAATTATGCATTTTTAACCTCTTTTAATTAATTTATTCCAGATTGGAATGTCTGGTCATCATAGTTTTTTCGTCAAGGTTTAACCGTTCTTTTAAGATAATTACTATTGAATCCAATAAAATCAACAGTGACTGTTCAAACAACGAACCCATGGGTTGTATAGTTGTTACCGGTTCAATATCGCTGCTTTCACGTACCGGCGCAGGAATTACCACCACAATATCAGCCAGAGACGCCATGGCAGATTTGCGACGTGATGTTAACACCGCTACCCTACCACCAGCGTTTTTGGCCGTTTTTGCGGTTAACAATGGTGTTACTGTTTCACCGGAACCAGACCCGACCAATAGCAGGTCATCCGCCTGCAAACTGGGGGTAGTGGATTCACCGACTACATGACAATGGATATCAAGGTGGGTAAGCCGAATGGCGAAGGCACGCATCATCAGACCGGACCGACCACGACCGTCGATGAATAAATGCCGGGTATGAATAATTGCATCAACAAGTTTGACAACTTCATCCGGGTTAATTCGTTGCAATACATTCTGCAATTCAGTTGTTATCTGAAAAGGTATCTCTGTAATTTTTTCCGCCATATTCCCTCACTGACCTGCTAAGAAAATGTTGTTATTTAAATAAAATTTACAGGTAATTACAAACCTTTTTTCTTTTTATAGATTGGAATTCCCTAAAAGTCCCTTCCCGTAGGAGAGGGGAAGAACGGCAATCCGGGACCGATACCGAGTGGCGAAGCCAGGAAGGTGTCTGTCCCATCAGGAATATCAAAGGTTTTGCAATTACCAATATAATTTTCAATTTACAATTTTTAATTTTTAATTTTATTATCTACCTGTTAGCTTTAAACATAAGGAAGATACCAATTATAGCTCCCACTGCGTTTGGTGCCCATGCTGCCAGCACTGCGGGAATTGCCCCATTATCGCCCAATGGTTGTAATAAATTATTTAAAGTGTAATACAAAAATATAATCACCAGACTAAGGCCCAACCCGACAGCACTGCTGGTGCGGTGATGTCGCAAACCTAACGGTGCGGCGATAAGCGCGAATACGAAACAGGCGAAAGGCAACGACCATCGTTGTTGCAATCGTGTTTTCCAACGTGATACCCGCGAATACTGGTTTCCCATTTTTTGCAGGTCATCAATGAATTGTTGAATTTCTATAGAAGTAATATCATCCGCGTTTTTTTTGCTGGATGCTATACGGAATGGGCTTTCGCGCAGGGCAAATTGTGGTTGACTTAATAATAAGTTTGCGTCTTTTTCAATAGGTAACAGAGAAATCCCCTGAGCGCCGGGTTTGATATAGAAAAAGCAAGCGTTTTGAAATTCCCATTTGTCTGTTTTTTCGCTCCAGTGTGCTTCATCAGCATACATATTAATTGCCTGTTTGCCATTTTGGTAAAATACTACAGTGACATTTTTCATCATTTGTTTTTCCGCGTTAAAGTTTTCCGCGAAAAAGCCGTAAATTATCTGATTTTTCTGTTCATCTTTCAGAATATATGGCATGACGGTTTTCATGTTTATTTTATTAGTTGCGTCATTGGTTATTTTTAATGCCTGTTTGCTTAATACTGGTGCCACGGTATCAGATATCCAAAAAGATAATGCTGTAATTAACGCGGCAAATATCAGTGCCGGGGCAGCAATGCGCATAAAACTAACACCTGCGGCGCGGATAGCGACCATTTCGCTGTCTGAAGACATTTGATTAAAGACCGTCAAAATTGATAACAGCATACTCATTGGCAAAGCAAATTTAATACTTCCGGGTAATCTCAGCAGGAAAATTTGAAAAGCTGTTGCCACCGGTACACCTTGTTCGGTTACAAGGGTTAACAGTTTGCTCAGCATATCCATAGCCAACAATAATGCAAGAAACATGCATAAGCTGAATAAAAATGCGCCAAATATTGATTTTATTATATAACGGTCAAAAATCCGCATAATAACTTAATTCTGCTACTTTTAGGTAAATTCCTGCGTGAAATGGTAAAATTAATAAGACAGGAGAAATGAATGACAAAAATATCACCCGCACGGGCCGCAGCATTGGAAATATTGGTTGATGAAACAGATAATTACCGTGCCAGATTAGATACCGTTTTGAGTACAATAGTTGACCCGCGTGACCGCGGATTGGCTAATGCATTGGCAAATGGTGTTACGCGTTGGCGACGACGATTAGATTATATTATCAGCAAATTAATCGAAAGACCTTTGGAAAAATTAGAAAAGCCGGTTATGGCGGCAATGCGTATGGCTATTTATCAGATGACATTGATGGATAAAGTGCCGGATCACACAGCAGTAAATGAAGCCGTGCAAATAGCGCGTGACAATTGTGGGCAGGGTGCAGGAAAACAGACAAATGCTGTATTACGCCGATTTCAGCGTGAAATGAATGAATTAGCATGGCCGGATAAAGATAAAGAAGCGGCAAAATATCTCTCTATCTATTATTCGCATCCGTTATGGATGGTTCGTCGCTGGTTATCACGTTTTGGGTTTGATGAAACAGAACAATTATTAATAAGAAATAATGAACCTGCGCCAACAACAATACGGGTAAATCGCCGGTGGGTAACCCGTGAAGCATTACAGAACTTTTTGCTGATGCGGGGAATTGAAACTGCACCAACTGAGATATCTGAATGGGGTTTAAATATCATAAATGGTGGCGACCAACGGACAACAGATGAGTATAAAGAAGGCTTGTTCACTTTGCAGGGAGAGGGAAGTATTATAGTCACCGAATTATGCCGCCCGGGAAGAAACCGCGATGGATGGGATATGGCAGCCGGTGTGGGTGGGAAGACTACACATCTGGCGGAATGGGTTAATGACTCCGGCACATTATTAGCGACAGATACCAGTGCGGAACGGTTGGAAATATTGGATGAAACTATGCAACGGCTTGGATTGGAGACGATAAAAATAACCACTGGTGATGCCCGTAAGATAAACCCGGAAAAAGAGATGGATTACATATTGCTGGACGCGCCATGCAGTGGTACTGGCGCTTTAAGACGACAGGCAGATTCACGCTGGAGAAAGTCGGTTGAAGATATTGCCGATATGGCAAATTTACAGGGAGAATTGATTCGTGCCGGCGCGAAATATGTTAAAGCTGGTGGCAGGTTGATGTATAGCACCTGTTCATTAGAACCGGAAGAAAATACAGAGATAATCACCACATTTATTACAGAAAATCCGGAATGGTCAATTTCACCGGCAGCAGAAAAGTTTAAAGATTTTCCAACAAACGCGATTAATGCTGATGGTAGCATACAATTAATGCCGCATACCCATAACACAGATGGAATATTCGCCGCGTTGCTGGTTAAAGCAGAATAATATTTTCTATTGCGGATGTATCTATAAATCTTTTAAAAGTTAGGTGTTAGGTGTTAGGATTTAGGATTTAGGTTTTAGGCCGTTAGCACCCAAATTCGTACAAAAAAAGTCAGGATTTTAGGCGGAACT
>CAZNLA010000148.1:0-11404 GCA_964573385.1 uncultured bacterium | reverse complement strand
CAAGACGGGTCAAGAGCATTTAAAGGCCCAATTACCATCCATTGTGTCATGGTACGCGTTCTGATCATTTCCGGACTCATAGAATGTTCGCGTGGGATAATCTGGAATCCGGCGACATTGCCATGCCGTGCTAACGATACGCAAATAACGCCGTTATGGTTAGCGCGTAATCGTCCTGCGTCGGCATATTGGGAACCATTAAATCTGCCAATGCCGGCAACAGGTTTTAATACCTGGCCAATAATTTTACTTCTATCATCCCAATTTACCCGGATTAACCCCCCAAAGCGATTATCAAATGTAAAACTTCGCGGGTAGTCAACTGGTTGCAACGAACGAAAAACCAATGTGTCACCTTTTTTAGGTACATAATCCGGCGCTATCCTTGTTAGTTCATTCTTGCTTTCAACATAAACCGGGCTTCCTAATATCGGTGAAAAATGACCGCCAAAAATGCCGGTGCTACTTTGAATATCGGTAAAAATCGCGGCATATTCTGATAAAAAGGAAACGCTTTTCTGCGTTTTTTTATTAGAATCCTGCATCATTTCTGCTGGTTCAATTGAGAAAACTATACCACTGCCATCAATAGGACGGGTTCCGGTTTTAATATGTATAGCATTTACCGCGGTTGCTGCTATTGATGATGAACGTGACCATCTGCTGGCAGTATAGGAGTTTTCTGATACTTTTTCCGTGTATTTTAAGACATGTCCTAATAAAATCCAGGTTTTACCACAATCTTCAGACGCGGTAATTTCACCATTTTCGTCATTAACTATTCGTACCCGAAATATCTCGATTTTTTCACTATTCTGGAACTCCGCGACATCTTTATTCGGGCCATGACTGCGAACTAATGAATCGTCATCAGTTGACTGGGCAAATACAATATTTGCAGTCAATAGTAAAAATATAAGTAATCTTTTATACATTTTAAAAACCTGTTTTTATCAGAAAAATTCCACGAACAATGAAGGATGAAAGTAATACAAAATATATCAATTGCGATATGTCACGTGTTTCTTTTCCCAGACGGTAAGCAATGTGACCATATAATGAACCGAGAATTATAAATGTCACCAGGATTAAATAAACCTTTGAAAACCGGACATTATAATAATTTGTCAGAAAGAAAGAGTTAGTGTTTAAGAATACACCAATAAACCCGGCATAACCGGAGATAAACTGATGGTTTAAAGGTGGGTTTACCGCAGTCAGAATTAGCCATGCCATAAAACCAGATAAAACAGCGACTATAATAATCGTTGTGTTAGCGCCGAATACCAGATTCATAATGGCCAGTACTGTTAACGCGAAGAGTATAGAAACCGCAATATATGGCTCATTTGTCACTTCAGGTTCAGCTAATTTTACATCTCTTTCTTCATCATCAGGAGATAAATTAATTTCTTCTGTCATTATTCTTCAATTTCCATTTCAATTTTCATTTTCATTTCAATTTTAATCTCAAATAATCTTCCCCATGGCAACTTCACGCGGAAAGGACTAGAGTAGGGGAGTTTGTAAATTTTAGATACTTCTAACCATAATTTCTGCATTGCTGTATCAACTTCCTGCTCTAATTCCGCAGTATGTGTGCCGGAATGATAAATTGATGCCCCTAATTTATTGGCTGCTTTTACAATCCATGGCCGTACTATAGATTGGTTAAGAATGTCATCCAATAGTCGTATCTGAATTAAATTGTTTAATTTTCTTTCATCATACACCGGCAAGGTGCTGATAACCGAATGCGCTAATGCTGACCCGATGGTATTCCCGGCAGTATTCCAACCTGCGTAACTAATACATTGCCGAAGATTACTGCTTTGTAGGAACTTATCCGCTAAATGCGGGTCACCACCATTACAATAAGATGTATCAGCAATAATATAATTGCCTTTTATTTCATCAAAATGGCGGTAATTTTTGTTGGGGTAATGGCGCAGTGCCTCGTACCAGGTGGGACGTGTTATAGCCACTGATTCAAATATATCAACCTGTGGAGGATCAAAGGTATTTATTAATAAAGGGATGCCTTTTGGATCAACCTTCGCGTTAATTAACTTTAAATGCCGGGTTAGAGTATCTTTTAATGGTACATCTTCAAATAAAGCAGGGAAAAGCGACGATTTTTCATCGGTGTAGATGGGTGAAATATTCAAAGCTATATTGTTTTTCTCCGCAATTGCCCGGGCAAGCAAAACCTGTCCCGCTTCGTCTGTGCCAGCGTAAATAACCCATTTATCTTCTGATGTATTACTATCCGCGCGTTTCTTTAATTTCACCTGTTCAGTAACGTGCAATCCAAATGGCGCGGTATCTTCCTGTGCTAATGCCAGAAAATCAACGACTTCATCGCATAATAATTCGACAGCAATCATATTAATTGCATGGTTACGGCGGCGCGCGTGTAAATATTTATCCAATATTGTTTTCGGTATGCGTGCCTTTAACGCGGGTAATTCATTTTTCGCGTCTTCGTCGTTCAATCTTTCTGCTTTATCCCGCAGAATACAATATTCAAAGATATCGCGACCTGCCTGCCTGGTTTCATCATCTGTGCTGGTGATAGTCAGGCGCATAATTACACTGAACATATATATCTTAATTTTTGGGTTCTTCTTTTTAATATCTATTAAGACATTCAAACGTTTTATTGCCACATCATTATCTATGCTGGGTAAACGTGAAGCAACTAACCCGCCATATGCCAGCATATCAGCGGATACTATTAAGACATCCGCATTGTGGGCATTATTTATCAGCCATTTTGATATGTCATCAGGATTACCGGGTCTGGTGAAATGTCCTAACATTGATAATGGGGGTGTGCTTAAATTAATATTCGCGATATTAGCAAGCATTATCGGGCAATCGTAATTAACCGGACGGTCGTCTAAAGGTATATACAGATATCTCATTCTTCACTCTCCGCTTTTGTTTTAATAGTATCAATTATCTTCTGAAATATCTGGCCTAAAACTGCTTCTGCTATAAATTTAGGAACATTTGGACCGATTCCAGACGGAATATCATAATCAACATTTAATGTCAGTAAAGTTTCATTGTTTTCATTACACGCGCGCCAATATCCATTAAACTTTGTTAAATCACCACCGGTAGCATGGAAGTTAATGGTATTATATTTGATAGTTGCTGTTTCCTGCCAGGTAAGTGACGCAAGTCCCGGGATATCCAATTGACGTGTATAACAAAACAAATTTTCTGTTTTGCTGTAATCAGATATATGCATAAAAGAATAAAGCTCTGCCATTCCACGTATATCAGAAATAATCAGCCACAATTTCTCTACTGCACTTTCGACAATTATTGTTTTATTAAATGAGGACATAACAAGGTTATTTTACCGGTATGGAATGCATGTGTCGAATTTTAGAGATTTTCATTTGATTTCGATGGTAATTTGTTGCGTTATTAACGTTTATTAGAGAAAATGTTGTAATTAATTCAATTTATAACCATTTCTTCGCGGGTCAGATGCTTTATTTATCCATTATTTCCTTATCAGCTATAGACTGAATCATTAATGGTCGGTAAAATAGTAAGGCAATGATGCGAAAATTATTTATTACATTCTTTTTTATACATATTATTACCGCCATATACGCACAAACGGTAAATGCACCCGCAGTTACCGCGCGTGGAGCGGTGTTATTGGATAGGTATTCCGGTTGTACTTTGTGGGAGAAAAACGCTGACCAGCAATTGCCAATGGCAAGTACAACAAAGATAATGACAGCAATTATCATTATTGATAAAGGTGCTGATAAATTAAATGACACAGTTAAGGTTAGCAAACACGCTTTCGGCACAGGTGGCAGTTCTGTATTCGCGATGGGTGACCAACCAACACTGGAAGAGTTATTGAAAGCGATTATGCTCCGTTCATCAAATGAAGCGACGGTTGCTGCTGCTGAATATTTAGGCGGCGGCGGTATTGAAGGCGAAAAACTATTTGTTAAGTGGATGAACGATAAAGCAAGCGCGATGGGATTAAAGAACACCCATTTTACCAACCCGCATGGTTTATATAATGTTAAACATTATTCCAGCGCCCGTGATTTAGCTAAAATGGCCAGATACGCATTGGCAACACCAATTATCGCAGAAGTTATCACTACAAAAAACTGTACGATAAATGTTCCACCCCGTGGTAATGTCTGGTTGGATAATCATAACCGGGATATTGGTAAATGTCTGGATGGTTTGCCGGGTGCTATTATTGATGGTGTAAAGACAGGATATGTTAAAGAATCAGGGCAATGTCTTGTTTCCAGCGCGTCTTGCCGTGGTTGGCAATTAATATCGGTAGTACTGAACAGTGAAGATAAATTTGGTGAAAACAAAGCTTTATTAAGTTATGGATTCAGGAATTTCGCCTGGAAAACTTATGTAAAAGAAAATAAACCTATATTATCTGTTCCGATAACCGGTGCGGATATTGATAAAATACCGGTTGGTTCTGTAAGTTTATTAGGTTTGCCGGCAATGATTGGTGATAATAATGTTGGACAGGTTTCTGTTGTTGGTAACGACGGTAAACCATTAAAAAAATTAGATTGTCCAATAACCCGTGGCCAGGCAGTAGGCACGGTACAATTAATTGTAAATAACAATCTGGTTTCAGCAGTACCAGCAATAGCGTTAGTTGACGCAACTGCGTCGGTTAAATTAAAAGTTTTAAGAATATTAAAACAGATAGGCATCGTATTAGCAGCAATGCTAATAGGAGGATTTTTAATTGGAAAGATTGCAAAAATTTCTCGCCGCTACCGGCGTCGGCTCAAGGCGAGGAGCAGAAAAGCTAATCCAGATGGGCAGAGTGAAGGTTAATGGCGAAGTTGTAACATTATTTGGCACATGTATAGAAGCAGGGGTAGATGTTGTACTGGTAGATGATAAATTGGTTGAATTACCTGTTTCAAAAACCATTATGTTAAATAAGCCGGCAGGATACATAACAACATGCAGTGACCCGCAGCAACGCGATACTGTGATGTCGTTAGTACCACAAATAGCCGGGTTGCACCCGGTAGGCAGGTTAGATAAAGAAACAACCGGATTATTAATTTTAACTAATGATGGTGAATTAACATACGCGCTTACACACCCACGTCATCATATTGATAAAATATATGTCGCTTCCATAAATAAATTACCCACACCCGGTTCATTAGAACGTTTGCGGAATGGTGTTGATATTGGTGATGGTGATGGAATTACATCGCCGGCAAAGGTGCGGGTGATAAAAAATTATGGCCAGGATGTTGATTTGGAGATTATTATTCACGAAGGTAAAAAACGTCAGGTGCGGCGAATGTTAAAATCAATTGGTCACCCGGTATTATCTTTAATGCGCATACAGGTGGGCGAATTAACGTTAGGTGATTTAGAACAGGGGCAATGGCGTGAATTAACCATTATTGAGGTTGAAAACCTGAAAAAGATTTCAAATATACAGGAATAAAAACAGGACATTTGCTACTATTCAGAAAATCCTGCCTCTTTTTGTTTTGTGCCGGCGTTATACTGAAATACAAATGTCCTGACGAATGTAACCTTATTAATTTTTAGTAATTTATCCTGCAGGTTTCGGTTCCGCAGGTTTTTCTTCTTCCTGGTTAGGATCAACTAATTCAATGATTTCTGTTGTTAACAGGTCTTTAATAATTGTTTCCGCCTGTGATTCTTCTAACCCGCATGCTGCCACAACTTCGGCTATATTTAATTTACCATTTATCGCGGTAAGAACTTTCTTTACATTTTGTGGTACATATCTTACCTTCGCTTCCATTCCGGGTTTCATCTTCAATACTTTATACGGTGATTCCCCTGCGCCAGCACCTGCTTCGCCTTCTGCACCTTCCACTGGTGAAACCAATCGCTGTATAACTTCTTCTGATGTTACTGTCAGCATACGGTCAAATTCCGGTAAAGACGGCATGCTTTGAAAAACGAAGTTTCCTTCTGTCATTTTACATAAGGTATACATTAATTCATCCTGGGTATTTGCCTGTATTCCGCGTGGTTGTATACCCCATATTTCCCCATCTTTAAAGACTGCCATAGCCCACTTTGCTTCATGAGAAATTTCTATTCTTCCAGTTTTACCCCATGCTTTCATCGCCACTACTAAATCTAAAAAGTTCAAATCTTTAAATGAACCTTTAACTGCTTTATATTCTTTTACTTCCGCTTTTTCCGCCACGCCATTTTCTTCTTCGCGTGCTTTCATAACCTCAATTAACTGTTCAATGCTGGTACTTACTGATTTATCTAATTGTGGCAACACCTGGATTCTGCTCAGGGTGAAAACACCTTCTGGTGCTTCATTAAGCATGATGACGATTTCTTCTGCAGTCGCGTTTAAAAACCCACGTGGTTCAACATGCCATAATTCACCTTCGCGAAATATTATCATGGCCCATTTATTGCCAATATTTATTTCAATACGAAAAGTTTTACGAAGAGCATGAATAGCTTGTGAAATCTCTAAGAAAGAGAGATCGTTAAATGTACCTTTTGTTGCCATTAAATATTTTACCCTTATCTGATAGGAAATCCGGTATTAGAGATGATTTTTTCTAATACGTTAATAATGTTGTCCGCCACTACTTTAGCCTGAAGCCGAATTAATGGTTCGCTGGCATTGTAGTCGTAAATAGTAAGTAACAAATGGCCATCGCCAACGGCAGCTATAAATACATTTTGACGTGTACCCTTATGTGATATGGTGGAGAATGAATCTTCACCAGTCATCTGTGCTAACGCTTCTGAAGATAAAAACGCGCCAACGCTAAGGGCGCATAAACCGTATAAATCAATAGATGGTATCTTGCCGCAATGTGCTAACATGTGCCCGTCTCTATTCATCAGTAATGCCAACTTAACGCCGGTATCTTCGGTATACCGCGTTAAATACTGATCCAGCAGAGCCGCATCTTCTCTATTCAATATTAAATCGTGCATATTCACTGCTGTGTCCTCACTGTCATACTACAAAGCACCGACATTGTATCTATGTACAAGGTCCCGAATAACAAACTTGCATAACGTTTGCAATGTCTCCATTACACCGATATTTGTTATTGCAACTGATTCAATAGTTGGCACATTATTGGCATTTAACAGATAGTTCATATACCAGGTTGGTGCAATATCCGGCAAGTCGCGTTTGTTAAATTGAATTACATGAGGGATGTCACGCAGATTCAATCTGTATTCACTGAGATTTATATTCAGGTTATTATAAGATTCCTGATTTTCCTGCATAATATCCCATTGAGAATCAGCAACAAAGACTATACCATCAGCACCGCGCAAAACTAATTTTCTGGTTGCGTTATATTGCGTTTGACCCGGAACAGTATAAAGCGCAAACCTTACAGTAAATGAACCAATAGTCATAACATTAATTGGTAAAAAATCAAAATACAAGGTGCGCTCACCCGGGGTGGCAAGCGATACCATATCTCCGTGCTCTGATGAATCCAGCGACGAAAAAAGAGTCTGCAGATTAGTGGTTTTTCCACATAATCCGGGACCGTAATAAACAAGTTTACAATATATTTCTTTTGACGCGTAATTTATGGATGCCATAATTTTATACTTCAATCTCCGGCTTCATCATTTCGCTTTTTTTGACACCCTGAATATTTAAGTCATTTTCCTGTGGTACTGCATCTCTGGTCATCCATACGGGTGATTCAATTGATGCAGAATAATATTCACGAGGTATTTGATGAACGTAATATTTTGCAGGTATTTTAATCCATCTATCCTGGAACTTTGATGCCATTGCTTCCACCCGGAACAATTGTTGCCAGGTAAACCACAATGTAGAGTTACTGAGTTGCGGAATAATATATTGCAAATCTACTGGTATATCATCTGTTGTAATAAGTTCTGTTGCTTCCGGTACCGCCTCAAGAATTAATGATGAGGGTACAGATATTGACCCGGTAATTCCTATACTTGGCATAACCTGCATAAAACCTTCCGGTGGTGATAGTCTGGTTGTAACATTTTCGGATTCTTCCGGTCGTAATATCCGAACATTGGAATCAGCATTAAACTTCTTCGTCGCAAAAGAAAACTGTTGCTCTACCTTGTCTTTTGCTTCTTTCACATGTTCAGTGTTATATATGGCGCGGATAATGGCGGTAAATGGTAACAACAGAACGACTATTGTAATTACTATTTCAATAACCCGGTCCAACCAGTAAAAACTTGATGCCCGGGTAAATGTATTTATTATTTCCTGCTTTATAATGATAGCGGTAATTACAGATATTATGATACGGCTAACAAGTCCATATACAATATACAGTGAAGATATCTTAAATTTGCCCTGACTCATGGACCAACCGCAAATCAAATATATGAAGGCTTCAATTACAAATAATGCCATCGATAGCAACATGGCGACTGAATCACTGAATTCAAGCCCGTCCGGATAATCGACAAGATGAAAGACTCTTCTTATAACAACTGGCAGTAATAAAGCACATAACGACAATATGACCAGAATTATTGTCTGGATTATTATCGTTGACCCTTTTGCAGATTTACTGTCATCTATAACTGTCATCAGTGTATATTTCTCCGAATTATTGCTTTGCTGGTAAATAATACTCTTTATACCAAAAAACGTAAAATTATTCCATACTTTATAGTTAAATATTCATTAAAAAATTAAAAAATGATGTAATTTTTCTCAGAATATCAGAATTATTTTTGTTTGCTAATAATTTTAACTGTTTAAAAGGCATTTAATTGTATGTCTTCCCGGGCTAGCAACGCTATTTTTAATGGTATATTTCCGCCGAATCCTCCGCTTTCCCCATTACTTTTTATCACCCGGTGACAGGGGATAAGAATAACAAAAGGATTGCACCGCATTATATTTCCCACAGCACGTGACGATTTATCATTGCCGGAGAAATGCGCTAACTGTTTATATGTAATTATACAACCTTTCGGCACTTTTATTAACTGGTTATATACTTCTTTTTGAAATTCGGTTAAATTATAATATCTCAACAATTTTGATGAATCAAAACTATTAATATTTCCGCTAAAACAGTCATTAATGGCATCAATGACTGTTGATAATGGGATATTATTTTCCGGTATAAATGCTGATAAGTTAATTTTGACTGGTAATTCTCTATCCGATGGTTCATTAAAAGAAATGCGAATAGGATATGTTAATGCGTCGATGGTTACGTATGTGATAAATAAATCATTACAAGGGGTATTTATCTTAATGTAACTAATTTCGCGCATAATATCTCCAATGCTAACTCCGGGTCCTGGCGTGGCACTCCTTCAATCGCTTTACCTGCCATGTCACACTCTAACATCGCCTGGTATGCGGCGGTCAGGGCTTCCCATGACATCCTGCGTGCCGGTCCGGCTAATTTCTTTCCCATCCACCCGCTAATTTGCGATAACATCGCCTGGTCAGGTATCAGGTCTACACCCGGGCAACGATCTGCGGGTGAATTAGGTTGCCAACCATGTTCCAGTAAAATTTTAACCTGCCAAATTAATCGAAATTGACGTACAATCATCGGGAATATTCTGAAAGGTGTTTCGAATTGTACTTCCATTAATTCATGTAATACATTTAATGCTAAAGTGCCGTTTTTTTCTGATATCGCGTCTGCTAGTCGGAAAACAGATTCCTCCGCCAAACGCGGGGTCATACGGTCTACATCCTGCACCCGTATTATCTTTGCGTCGCCAATCATCAGTGATAACTTATCAACTTCTATCTGTAATCTGCGCAGTTCTGTACCGACTCTTTTTATCAGCATATCAACTGCCGCAGGTTCCATGGTTTGTCCCCATGTCTGTAAAGTATCTCTCACCCAAATTGCCGCTTCCGCCTCTGTCAGTGAAGAACAGTCTATTACCAGTCCATTTTTCTCTATTAATGTCTCTAACGCGGTTGCCATTTTCTGCGGTTTTTTATTATCTTCACTTTCGCCGGTTATTAATATAACATGGTTTGCTGCTGGTATTGTATTGAATTTTGCCACAAGTTTTTTTTGATTTTCCGTGTCAAGCAGATGCGCGTTTTTCAGTATCATCACCCGGCCATTACCCAAAAATGTGAATGCCTGTGCCAGCGATAAAACTTTATCTGCCCGTGTGGGTATTTTATCGCGTTTTGCCTGTTCCGCGCTATCCGCAATTTTATCCCAACGGTCATTGGCATCCAATTGGTCCAGATTATAGGCATCATCACCCTGAAGTAACTGTTCCCGCAGTCTTTCCGCGACAATTCTTTTCTGGTGAGATTCGTTGCCCTGTATTAATGTCCAACTGCCATATAATCCAATTGGTCCATGTTTGGCTATTTGCGCGTGTTTTATTTTCATTACTTATCCTGCTGTCGTAACAGCGTTTTTGCCGTGTAGTGCTTTTCTCTTCCACCCGGCGGCTTGTTCATACGCATAGGCGACCTGCAATATTTTTTCTTCCTGCCAATGTGCTCCCATTAACTGCATACCAACCGGCATGCCATTATCGTAACCACAGGGGATTGAAATTGCAGGGATACCAGCCATATTTACTGGTATCGTACAAATATCATTCATATACATTTGCATCGGATCTTCAACTTTATCACCAATTTTAAACGCGACACTTGGTGTGGTTGGTGTCAATAATAAATCGAACTGCGCGAATGCGTTTTCAAAATCTCTGCGTATTAATGTTCTTACCATACTTGCTTTCGTATAATAAGCATCATAATAACCGGATGACAACGCATAGGTGCCAAGCATTATTCGTCTCTTAACTTCCTGGCCAAATGCCTTATCCCGTGATTCTGTCATCATGCTTACCGTATCCCGGGCAGACATTTCGCGAAAACCGAACTCTACACCATCGTAACGTGCCAGGTTGCTACTTGCTTCGGCGGGTGCAATAATATAATAAATCGGCAGGCTGTATTTTACATTGGGTAATGAACATTCGCTGACTTCTGCCCCTAATGATGTTAATTGCTCAATGGCTTTATTTACCGCGTCAGCAACCCCTGGGTCAATTGCTAATTCACTGTTGTTTACAAACTCTTTTGGTATACCTATCTTCATTCCCTTAATATCTTTGCCCAAATTAAGGGTATAATCAGGTGCTTTTTCTGGTAAACAGGTAGAATCCAATTTGTCAGGCCCGGCTAATACATTCATCAGCATCGCTGCATCGCGGACATCTTTTGTAATAGGGCCAATCTGATCCAGTGACGACGCAAACGCGATTAATCCGTAACGTGATACCCGGCCATATGTCGGTTTTAACTCAACCACACCACAATACGCGGCAGGTTGACGAATCGAACCGCCGGTATCCGTACCGATGCCCA
>CAZNLA010000147.1:0-11415 GCA_964573385.1 uncultured bacterium | reverse complement strand
CCACCAGGATATCGTTTAATGCTGGCATTTTCTCATATTTATTAACCGGGGTTATGCTGGTAATGTTCAGGTATACATATTTGGATAGTGGTTCAGATAAAGTAATGGCTATTTCGCTGCCGCCTTTTGTACGTAATGATAATGACGTTATTGTAACATTGTCTGAATCCGGAATTATAGTAGCGTTATCCAATTTTATTGCAAATGGAAAGATTATTAACCCATGGGTGGAATCCAGCATTGTTGCTGTAACCGCGGGTAATTGTTCCGCAACAGCAAAGATATTTTGTGGGATTATAATTATTATTAATGCGATTAACAATATTAAGTGAAGTTTAGAATTAGTTTTCAAGGTAACCCCTTTTGTATTTAAAAGATTTCGCTTTTAAAGAGAAATATGCTTAAAACAGTAACTTCGACAATAACGAAAGTCCTGTATTTAGATATTCCCCGAATTTCATTCTTTAATCTTGTTATTGCCAATTTTCTTATGCCATTTACAGGCGAGACAGCGATGATTTTCGCAATGGGTACAAACGGCGAAAAATATTTCTATACCGCCTATTGCGCCGAATGTGATGAATGCGATTAACAAATCTGTATGAGGAAGTAACCAATAAATAGGGTATATAAAAACAATTCCAGCGGATAGCATCATCCCCAGATAATCCGATATGGTATATGGCCCCTGTATGCGTTTTGGCAAAAAATCTGCTGTTTTACCAATTAAAATATGGCTGCAATTATTTTCGCGGCACAGGCATTTAGCGCAGTAAAAATATGCTACACCGGCGGTTGATAATAAGTTAAGAAGAATATATCCACCTGCCATAACCCAAGTGTGTGCCGCAATGGCAATTATGCCAATAATTACCATCACAGAAAAAAGAAACATGCTTATTAAACCATGATGCCTGTAATTCATGTTACTTATCTCTTTTCTATTATTTTAAACGCGTTACTTTGGTGTAACATTTTTTCACATTCAATTGCTGACAATGGTTTGCTGAAGAAATACCCCTGATAATCGTCGCATCCCTGGTTGTATAACGCGTTGAATTGTTCTTTCGTCTCCACGCATTCCGCTATCAAACTCATCCCCATTTCATGTCCTAATGTGGTAATAGCGCGAATTATCGACAGGTTTCTGCTGTCTTCAATGATATCTTTAACAAAGGTATGGTCAATTTTCAGGGTATCAATTGGCATCTGTTTCAGGTATCCAAACGAACAGTATCCTATTCCAAAATCGTCAATTGCAATTTTTACCCCTAATTGTCGCAGTTTATTCATTAAGAAAATCGCGTATTTTGTATCTGTCATGGCGGTATGTTCAGTAATTTCCAATTCCAATAACCGCGAAGGCAGTTGTGTTTCCAGCAAGATATTATTTACTTTATCAATTATAGATTCCTGTTCAAATTGTCGCGGAGACAGATTAACGGCAATAGAGAAATCATGGCATCCTGCCATGCGCCATTGTTGCACCTGTTTACAGGCTTTTTCCAATACCCATTCGCCAATAGGGGTAATTAACCCGGTTTCTTCTGCCACTGGTAAAAATTGCATGGGTGATATCATGCCCAATTCCGGATGATTCCATCGGACTAACGCCTCGAGACCTGTAATGCTACCGTTATGAAAATCTACCTGTGGTTGATAATAAACCTCTAATTCTGAATTAGTTAAGGCGTGACGCAACTCTAGTTCTGTATCGCGTCGTTCTTTTACGGTTGTATACATTTCCTGCGAATAGAGCGAATATCTGTTTCGTCCCTGCGCTTTGGCCCTATACATGGCAAGGTCGGCATTTTTCATTAACTCGTCGACATCACTGCTATCTTCCGGCGCAATGGTTATGCCAACACTGCCGGAAATATAAATGGCATGTCCATCAATTTCAAATTTGTTTTGCAGGGTGTGCACTATTCTTTCTGCGGTTGCAACTGCGTGGGTAGGTGTTGTTAAGTCAGTTATTAAAAATACGAATTCGTCACCGCCCATTCTGCCGACGGTGTCATTATCGCGAATGCATGCTTTTAAACGCTTGGCGACATCCGCTAATAACATATCGCCGATATTATGGCCCAGAGTGTCATTAACTTCTTTAAATCTATCCAAATCCACGAACATAACCGCTAAACTGCCACCCTTCCGGTGTATTCGTGATAACGCGTTTGTCAATCTGTCAGTAAATAAAAATCTATTGGCCAACCCGGTTAATTCATCGTAATATGCCAGGAAGTTCAGACGGTCTTCGTATGATTTTCTTTCAGTTATATCAGAGAAAAGTACCGCGATTTGGCCTATACGTGGCGCGTATACCGTAACCTGAAATGTCTTATTTATTATCTTACTGGTATAATCAAAACGTTGCGGCATACCTGTTCGCACAACTTCGTCATATTTGTCCTTAAGCATCATTTCTGTCGGAGTATAAATTTCGGTTATATATTTCCCTAAAATAATATCGCTGCTTCTGCGGGTGTAATGTTCATAAACAGGATTAACGCTGACAAAACAATAATCATGGGGTAGACCGTCATCATTTAATACCACATCAAACAATACAAATGCCTCGGACATGGAGTTAAATAATGCGCGGTAGCGGTCTTCACTGGCAATTAATGATATCGCGGTGCTTTTTCCCGAATAAACATGACTTACGGTGGTGGCTAAAATTTCCAGTAACTCTAATTGCCGACTTGTAAAATTTTTGCCGGTGATAAGATTATCTGTACTTATCGCACCAATCATTTTTTCGTTATTCCAGAGGCCTGCAATAGCATGAGGTCCAACACCGACTGTATTTGTTTGACTATCATATAATTGATCTTCCTGTTCAATAACTATCTGCTGTTCTGATGCGATAAGTTTCCCCATTAATGATGACGGTGTTACAACTATTTTTGCTTCATGTTCATCGCGGATTGAACCGTTTTCATCAATGCCACAAGTACCATGAATTAGCCATTTATCATTTTTATCAAATAACCAGATAGATAACCGATTAAAATACAATTGTGATTCACCCAATGCTACTGCTTTTTGCCATAATTCATCAATATTGTCTACACTCAATAGTTCTGACCGGACGAAATGAAGTTTTCTCAGCGAATTCTGAAAATCATCTGCGTCAATCGCTATCTGTTCGCGAATCTCATCTGATTCACGTCGGGTGTCGTCCAGGGCCTGTAGCATCTCATTTGTTGATTCAACAAGGCTAGTTATTTCATTTTTCTTTGTACTGAAGGGCAACGCGCTAATGCGTGACCCATGGTCGCGGGTCTGGCTGATACGGCTTATTTCATCAGTTATAAATGATAAACTGGTTAAAATCTTTTTCTCTACAAAGAGAAAAATTGTACAAATGAATAAAATACAGGCGAAGTAGATAAATATATAAAAATATTGAATGGCTATCATTTCATTGCTATATATAGTTCTGTCCATTTTAATTTCAAAAAACAATGAACTTTTTTTGCTGACACTTTTTAATATAAATCCACCCAGCAATTCATTTGATGTTATTTTTTTAATTAAATATTTTCCATAAGATTTTCCACTTCTGTAATATGATTTAACCAGATTTTCGTTACCACTTATGCTGATATTATTTACTCTGCTGATGATATTTAAATTTATCGCAAAATCTTTGCGCAAATATTTTCCCATTAACAATCTGCCAGTTAATTGTTTATTGTTAAATAATGGTATGGATATCAGCAGCATATTGCCATTTTTGAGATTTAAATATTCACTGATTGTTTTATTTTCTTTTAAAATATCGACTTCATTTATTTTATAATCAAGTTCATCAGTATCCAATGAATAAAACTCTGCGTTTTTTAAATTACTTTTGTTGTATATTGCCAGGTAATCCAATTTGTATTCTGACTTGATATTTAATAACTGATTTACCTCATCAGGATTTAATTTTTTTGTAATTACATTTTTTGCTTCTTCTGTTGCGGCAATAACATTGCCGATTTTAATCAGACTATTTTGTTCATGTATAAATGCTTCTTCAACCCGTTGCATATTTTGGTATGCCCGGTCACGTTCGGACCTTAATAAATATTCAGGCAGGACGGCATTACTTATCAGCATAGTAGCGCCAATAAATAAAATGCTTATCGTTAACAATACAATAATTGTCTGGGTGCGAATCGTCATTTGTTTGCTTTCTGTAAATTTGCGGTAATAATCATAATGATACTAATTTTTTACTAAAATATCAAATGTGGAGCGACAGATGAAATATAGAATACAAATAGATGGTATGCATTGCGAAGGTTGTGCAAAAAGTTTATATAAGAAAATCACTGCTTTAAAAGGTGTACAGAAAGCAGTGATAAATATTATTAACCGCGATGCTGTTGTAGAAACGACTGTCGATGTCACTAAAGAAGCATTACAGTATGTTGTAGTTGCCACCGGTTTTGATGTAGAAAGTATAGTGGTAATTGAAGAATGAAAAAAGTGGTTCTGCCAGTAAATGGAATGTCATGTGTCAGTTGCGCAAATCGACTGACAGCAGTAATGAGTAAAACACCGGGAATAGTTGAAACAGATATAAACTTCGCTCTTTCTTCTGCTGAGATAAGCTATGATGACTTAATAATTAATTCCACTAAGATAGCGGAAACTATTCATGATTGTGGTTTTGAGGTTGAACCGGATACGGTGATATTTACGATTCATGGTATTACCTGTGCTGCGTGTATAGCCAGAATTGAGAAGTCGTTATCAAGGAACGACGGTATAATTTCAGTATCGGTAAATATCGCCAACTCGCAGGCAGAGGTGGTATTTTTACCGGGTGCAATAACTAAAAAAGAAATTTTTTCCGCGATAGAGATGACCGGATTTGAACCGGAAGATATAAAGGTAGACAACCAGAAACAAACTACAGAAAAAGAACTGATAAAACTTAGAAATCGCTTGTTTATTTCTGTTTTTTTAACATTACCGGTTATGTGGTTCGGTATGTCGCATAATCATTTGTCTTATTCTGTCATTATTCAATTAATAGCGTCTACATTTGTGCAATTTGTGCCAGGTTGGCAATTTTATCGCAATACTTACCATTCTTTACGGCATAAATATGTTGATATGAACTGTCTTATTGTATTGGGTACCACGGCAGCATGGGGATTTTCTATATACACAGTTTTGTCCGGCGGGCATGACATGCTGTATTTTGATTCTTCCGCAACGATTATTACGCTAATTTTAATGGGAAAATATCTTGAATTGCGGGCAAGGGCAAAAGCGTCCGACGCGATATCGTTACTGGTTAAGTTACAACCAGATGAAGCGCATTTAGCCAAAGATAACACCATTTATGATATCCCCGCGAATGAATTAGTACCGGGAGATATCATTATTATACGTCCCGGTGAGAAGATACCGGCAGATGGTTGTATAATTGAAGGCAAATCCAAAATTGATGAGGCAATGCTGACGGGTGAAATGATGCCGGTAGAAAAAAATCCGGACGCGGTTGTCACTGGTGGCACCATTAATATATCCGGCAGTTTAACTGTTAAAATATTGCGAAGTGGCAGCAACACAACTCTGGCAAAGATAATCCGTATGGTAGAAACAGCACAAAGAGGAAAAGCACCAATGCAAAGACTGGCGGACAAAGTTGCCGGTATATTTGTGCCCATGGTGTTGCTGATTGCTATTGTAACTTTGGTAGTATGGTTGCTTATTGACCATACCCAGGCATTGGTGCATACCGTATCAGTGCTGATAATCGCCTGTCCATGTGCATTGGGACTGGCAACCCCCATCGCCATTATCGCTGGCACCGGCAGGGCGGCAGATTACGGTATTTTAATTAAAGGTGGCGAAATATTAGAAAAAGTGCATGCTATTAAAACGGTAATTTTTGATAAAACCGGTACCCTGACGGAAGGGCATCCTGAAGTTGATAACTTCACACCCTCAAATTGCGAATTAAATACGGCATTATTTTGTGTGGCAGCATTGGAAATACATTCGGAACATCCATTGGCAAAGGCAATTATCCGGTTTGCGATACAGAATGGTATTACCCCGGTTCCTGCAGAAAATTATAAATATATTCCCAGTCATGGTGCCACCGGGTCGATAGATGGCGTTGAAATAATATCGGGCAGCAACAATTTCTTTAAGCAGAATAATATTTTATTACCGGAAGAAATAATAACCGGTACCCATACCCACTTAGCAATTAACGGCATTTACGCCGGCACTTTCATCTTTGGCGATAAATTGCGCGAAGATGCCCGTATAACAGTAGATGAATTACGTAAAATGAATATTAATACTGTTATGCTCACTGGAGACCATAAGATTGCCGCTGAAAAAATTGCCGCCGCCGCCGGTATAACAGAGATAATATCTGAAGTGTTCCCAGACCAAAAAGCGCAGGTGGTTAAAGATGTCCAAAAGGCTGGTATTGTGGCAATGGTGGGAGACGGTATTAATGACGCACCGGCATTGGCACAGGCAGATATAGGTATATCCATGGGTGATGGTATTGACATTGCCGTGGAGGCAGGTGATATTGCGTTGCTTGGTAATAAATTATTCGGGGTAATAACCGGCATTAAAATAAGTCGCAAAACTCTGCTTACAATAAAACAGAACCTTTTCTGGGCATTCTTTTACAACATAATCGGCATCCCTATCGCCGCCGGAGCATTCAGTTGGGCAGGCATTAACTTATCTCCCATTTACGCCGCCGGAGCAATGGCATTAAGCTCGATTTTTGTAGTGACTAACGCGTTACTGTTGAGAAGATATAAACCGTGATAAAATTGTAAATTGCAAAGACAAATGACAAATTACGAATGTGCGCCAAGCGAAACGTGGTGGTTCTTGTCGGTGCAAGTCCGACCCGGGCAAAGCTTAGCCAGTAGTCTGGCACCGAACCCGCATACTAATGGTAACAGAATGCATGAAGCCGGGTGTGGAAAACACATATTCTGCTGTCCCTATTTATTCAATTATTCGGTATCGAAACGTATAGTAAATAAGATTGGTAACCCGCTTCCAATACACGATCAGGGGTAAGTTTGAAAGAAAATGAATAACTTCTTATCTCAAAATAGTTCCGTAGTCTGTTATCTTAATACCAAAACTACTTTTTACAAGAGACTGATTCCCCAAAAATCATCGGTCAAGTGCTTTTGGATTTTTCCGCCTGTTATTTTCTATCATATGCCCAAACATATACATTTTCTTTGTCATACTGTAGATAATAGATAACTCCACTCTGACTTACTGTAAGAGTATATACAGCTCCCATAAATGGACCATCTAAAAAACGTATTTCATCCATAAATTTACCATCTTTATTGTATCTATTTACTATAAATTCTCCCATTATTTTTGCAGATTCATTAATAATAATTGGCTTATCTATGTTTGCTGTAGTAATTGTAATAACTCCTTCTCTATAATCTGGTAGTACTATAATACCCCCATCTGAACAATACCCTTTATAATGTTTTCCATCATCTACTTTTATATCAAGTGTATATCTTCGAACTGGTTTTAATTTTTCTGAATAAATATCTACTGTGATTGTTGGTAATATAGTATCATCACCCACTACCAGTGAGCCATTATATGACATAATATTATTGTTTGCATATATATATGATGAAGGCAAAATATCAACAAACTTTCCTTCGAATGTCATAACAATTGTAAATTTTATATTTTCATTTGTATCATTTTCCCAACCTTTTAGTTTTACATATATTGTATTTTCTGGTCCAATTACCAGTTTATCGAATCTATTATTGAATTCAACCCCGTACGTAATCTCAGCATTTTTTAATTTCGATAATGGGCAAACTTCACTAAATTTATATGACCATATTTTCTGTTCATTGACACCAAACTTAGTTATTCGAGAATAACCGTCATTACTTTGTACATAAATAGCACCTGAATCATCAACTGTAAATGATTGAATATTAGAAATTCTTCCTTCGGTCAAGGCCAATAATTCTCCCGTTTTAGAAAACTTCTTAATCTTGCCATTCACATAGTCCAGAAGATAAATGACTCCAGTTTTATCAACAAATATACCACGTACACATTCATTATAAGGGTTTTCACCATGTTTCCAAATTACCCCAAGTTCTCCTTCCTTGCTTCCATATGGTATTCGAGCAATCATTTTACCCGGATTAGCTGCAACGGCAGATACTGACACAAATATTATCAAAAATAGTGCCAAAGCCAAAAATCGTATTAATATAATCTTCATAATTATTACCTCTATTTAATATGTGATCAATGGTATGGAATTCTCTACTCGACTGTAAAATTATGCCTCCCTCTTGAGGGAGATGTCACCGCAGTGACGAGGGAGTGACCGTTATAAAACTTACACCAAATTGTAAATTACAAACCTCGACTTCCTACAAAACTATCTCTAATTCATATTGAATATATAACACAAAGAAATATACAAACTTCGTTACGAGTTTATTTATTACTTTTCCTGTTCTAAATTTGCAATATTTTCAAGGATTTTTTTTAGTGCAACATGAAACTGTTTTTTTGTCGGTGGATTTCCAAAAAACAGATCATAGATGTCATCACTATCATACGTAAACATTTCTTTTATAAGCATTTTTGATTTTTTTATATAATCTTTTTCATCACTACAATGTTTTGATAACACACCAAATTGTAATGTTAAATCATGGTTAAATTCTTCTGCCCCACCTATGATTGCTTCATAAACTTCATCTGATAATTCGTCAGTATCAATTTCCATAATTTATATATTCTATGTTGGTTTACTATTTCCTATCAATCAATTATTTTTTTATTGATTATGCTACCATTGAATGATTACCTGACAACATGTATTATTTAAAAAAGGAAAATATTATGCGACATTATGTTATTTTGCTGTTGGTTACAACCATTATATCTGCCATGACTGCAGAAGCCCCGGTATTTCTCGTCCGCAATGGCGAACCCTATGTCTGCCTTGCCCCCGTCGCGCCTGTCATTGGGATGAAAATTACTTATGATTCTAATATGAAATCTGGACTTATTAAATCGGATATGACTTCAGAAGATTATTATGTCGAAAATATAGCAAAAAAAATCGGAAATCAGAACTATCTTACTTTCTTTCCTGAATATCCATATAGATTATATATTTCAAAAAATGGATTCGACCGTTTTCAGGTTATTTCGCACTTTGACAAAAAGAATGTAGCATTAATAATATTCAATACTATGAATGGATTTGCACTGGAATTGAATAAAAATACAGATATACAAAGCCTTGCCACATTAAAAGCCTCACCTGAAAAACCCGTTAATTGGGATACTATAAAATTAAAAGAGTTAATTAAAAGAAAAACCGGATTGTTGAAAGATATTGGAAGTAAATTATTATACAGTGCTATTAAAAACGGCGATATTCCAGCATTGACAGTTTTGTTGGATGCTGGTCTGTCTCCTAATATTGCGAATAAAGATGTGTCTTCATTTTCATCACCACTAGAGCAGGCCATTGGATATAACCAATCCAAAATGGCATTATTTCTACTGTCACATGGCGCAACGCCAACTCCTGACGCGTTCATGCGTGCGGTATCTGAAAATGATGCTGAAGTTGTCAAAGTAATGCTTGATTATAAAGTTAACCCCAACACAACTAATAATTTCGGCTGGACAGCATTGCATAATGCTGCTTTTTACCGAAATATCGAAATCGTTAAATTACTCGTTAAACATGGTGCAAAA
The DNA here is from genome assembly GCA_964573385.1 of uncultured bacterium. Classification (GTDB taxonomy): domain Bacteria; phylum Armatimonadota; class Hebobacteria; order CAIYQO01; family CAIYQO01; genus JBAXQQ01. The sequence goes on along the minus strand of CAZNLA010000147.1, from coordinate 1,638 downwards.
GTTGATGCGCGAAACCTGGAGCAAGAAACACCATTACTATTGGCTACAAAACCTATGCAAATTGGTTTTGGCGGTGAACCTACTGAAACTATCATAATGATGTCACCTGATGAGATTCACCAAGTTGCTGATTATTTTATATCTGCTGGTGCAGATATAAATGCGCAGGATAATGCATCGAATTCAGTTATATATAATTCTGTCAGAATGATTGACTTGCACCTTTACAGGTTATTACGTGAACGTGCCGACCTGAAACCACTTGATAAAACTGCACGATCTAAACTATTACTGGCATTACTAGGAAGTGCGGTAACTTTTCAATACCAAATGAGATCTATGCTACCTATAGAGGCTGAACTCGCAAAAGAATTGGACGATTTCAATAGAAATGGTAATCATACACCAGAACATGATGAACAAAGAGCGAAATTACATATTGCAATGTTGAAAAATAAAGCATCTAAAGATTTACCAGAGATATTTTCAGATCTTTTAGTGGGTGAAATAGATTTCCACCTGCAAGATGAAAATGATTTGAATAAAGCTACCATGCTTAACTATGCAATACAACTTCGCGATATAACATTTGCCCGTAAATTAATCGATGCGGGAGCAGATGTTAATTTCAATTACCCGATATTTAGCGCGGTACAAAGTCTTAATCCTGAAGGAGTGCGATTACTGATAGAAAAAGGTGTAAATATTAACTTATATTCCCCATATCTGGACCTTGACCGCAGATCAATAAGCGGTTACCTTGACAAAGAAGAAAAATTACTAAATCATGATGATACACTGGCCCTTGCCAAAATATTTGTACAGCGGAAAGTTGATATGACTATTCGTGATGAAGAATCTGGTGGTCAGGCTATTCATCATGCGGTAAAAACAGGTTATCCTGATTTGGTTGAATTACTGCTTGATAATGGCGCGAATATTGAAGCCACAGATAATGATGGAACCACACCGCTTGGAATTGCGGCACTTTTTGGTGAAACTGAAATAATGGCTTTATTAATCAAGCGAGGCGCAAAAGTTAATATTTATGATAAAAATAGCAACACACCTTTATCATTTTCACTTGAATATAGAAATATGGAAGGGATCAAACTATTGTTAGCTGAACCAGGCATTGTTGTAACAAAAAAAGATAAAAATGGCTGCACATCATTAATGCTGGCTGTATACAATCAATATAGTTACGATAGTGAAGAATATGAAAAAGCATACAAAAAGTGGCTGCCAACACTTGCTGACGAATTGCTGAAACGCGGGTGTAAAGTGAACGATGTTGATAATGATAAACGCACTGCACTGCACTACGCATCACTTAACGACCATATTGAATACACCAAATCACTCATTTCCCACGGCGCAAATGTTAACATTACTGATAAAGACGGCAACACACCATTACACCTGGCAAAAAGAGATAAAACCAGCAAACTTGCCTTATATTTGCGTAGTTATCAAGAAAAGTTGTTGAAAAAGAAATGATATGATATTTTCAACATCGCTTTTAATTACCGGTTTAGAGTAAATGACAAATTGCAAATTAATTAAAGATGCAAAATGTGCGCCAAGCGAAGCTTGGTGATTCTTGTCGGTGCAAGTCCGACCCGGGCAAAGCTTAGC
>CAZNLA010000146.1:0-11455 GCA_964573385.1 uncultured bacterium | reverse complement strand
TGGCGCGATAACCACTAATGATGATGAGTTAGCAGCAAAAATAAGATTAATGAAAAATTTCGGTTTTGCGGGATACGATAAGGTTATTTATATAGGTACTAATGGAAAAATGTCTGAAGTATCCGCCGCAATGGGATTAACAAATTTGGAAAGTCTGGATAAATTAATTGCGGTTAATAAAGAAAATTATCTGGTATACCAACAAAATCTGCAAAAAATTCCGGGAATAACATTTAACAGATATAACACAGATGATAAATTTAATTTTCAATACATAGTATTAGAAGTAGATGAGGCCATAACCGGATTAACTCGTGATGAAATTGTTCAGGTTTTAATCGCGGATAATGTGTTAGCAAGAAAATATTTCTATCCGGGTTGCCATAATATGGAACCATACCATACTCTACAACCAGATGCTACTGATTATTTACCGGAAACTGAAGCGTTGTGTAAACGTGTTTTGTTATTGCCTACAGGTACATCAATTTCGACAGATTATATTAAAATCATCTGCAATATCATTAAAACAGCTATTGAATATTCTAAACAAGTCCATACCGAGTTAAGTAATAAACATGAGTAGTATTAAAGAGTTTAACGACAGTTCAGAGATGCCATGTGTAAGTATATTAATGATAACTTATAACCATGCTCAATTTATCTCACAGGCATTAGAAAGCATATTGTCGCAAAAAACAGCTTTTACTTTTGAAATTGTCATCGGTGAAGATTCATCCAGTGATTCAACGCGGGAAATAATTGAAAATTATAAAAACAGATATCCTCAGACAATTAACTTATTACCTTCTGATAAAAGATATGGCGCTCATCAAAACTTTGCGCGGACCTACGCGGCGTGTAAAGGAAAATATATCGCAATCCTCGAGGGTGATGATTATTGGATAGATGACAATAAATTGCAGGTACAGGTTGAATTATTAGATAGTCGAACAGAATTATCCGGTTGTTTTCATCACGTAAAAAAAATATCAATGCCAGAAAACATCATCACGGATTTTTGGCCGGAATCCCCTTCCGGTGATGTTGATGTATCTACATTGCTCAAGACTAATCAATTTCACACAACCGCGTTAATGTTTAGAAATTCAAGTTTTCCGAATGGTTTACCGGATGTAATATTAAACTGCAATAACTCTGATTATGCTTTATATGTAACACTTGCTGATATTCACCCATTGGGATACATTAATAAATCAATGTCAGTATATCGGGTTCACGATAATGGCAGATGGAGTTCTTTATCATTTTTAACCCGACATATTGAGTGTATAAAAACATTATCAAAAATAGATATCTCACTGGGTTATAAATATCATAAGCAAATAAAGAAAAATATCTCCCGTTTATATATTATCATTATTAAAAATAAACTTATCCCACATAACTTGTTAAATGCGTTAATATTCATTAAAAACAAATTAAAGATGAGATTTTATTAATCATTATGATAATTTCAACGAATACTAAAAAAAACAGGATAAGATATGAAATTAGTTACTAAAATAAAACAACATTTGCTAAATATCTTTAATTACCAAATATACTGCTTAAAAAATAATTTATCTTCAGCAGAAAAAACGAAACAATCTGCCTGTAAACATGCCTATTCCCCTTTAATTAGCATTGTAATTCCGCTTTATAACACAAAACCACTTTTTTTTCATCAACTAATGCGAACATTGCAGAAACAAACATACACAAATTGGGAAGTTTGTATGTGTGATGGCAGCATAACACCCACTATAAGAAAAATAGCGGAAAAATATCAGGAAAGATTAGGAAATAGATTTAAGATTACTTATCCGGGAGAAAACCTGGGGATATCCGGCAATACTAATGAGGCAATTAAATTAGCCACCGGGGATTTTATTGGATTTATGGACCATGATGATATACTGGCAGAAAACGCATTGCATGAGATTGTCAGTGCTTTAAATGATAACCCGGATACTGAATTTTTATATACTGATGAAGATAAAATAGATAGTAATGGACTTTTTCATACAAACGCTTTCTTTAAACCGGCATACAGTCCCGACACATTACGGTCTGTAAATTATATTTGTCATTTTTTTGTCGCGTCAAAAAAGTTATTGGATAGCACTGGATATTGCAGGAGTGAATATGATGGCAGTCAGGATTATGATCTGATATTGAGATTGACAGAAAAATCAAAAAAAACAGTTCATATTCCACGGGTATTATACCATTGGCGCAAACATTCATTATCTACCGCCAGTAATGTGACAGCCAAACCATATGTAATTGATGCCGCGAAATGGGCAATAACTGACCACTTAAACCGAATCGGTCTGAATGGGACTGTTGAAACAACTATTAATCAAATGTATCGGGTAACGTATAATATAACGGACAACCCTAAAGTATCAATAATTATATTAAACAAAAACTCAAAAGAGATATTGCACCAATGCGTTAACTCTATTTTTAATAAATCAACATACACAAACTTTGAAATAATCATTGTAGAAAATAACAGTTCAGATGCTGATATTTTTGAATATTATAAAGAATTAAGCACGGACAAACGTATTGTAATTAAATATTGGGATAAAGCATTTAATTTTTCCGCATTGTGCAACTTTGGCGCGAAAGATTGTAATTCACCCTATCTGCTTTTTTTAAATAACGATACAGAAGTAATTTCGCCGGATTGGATAGAGAAAATGATAGAACATCTGCAACACGATTCAATTGGCATAGTTGGCGCAAAGTTGCTTTATCCGGATAATACCATACAACATGCAGGTGTTGTAATTGGCATCGGTGATACTGCGGGACATCCATTTCTGCGGAAAAACGAGAAAGAAAGTGGATATAAAAACGCATTGCACACCATACGCAATGTTTCTGCTGTTACCGGCGCATGTTTAATGATTAAAAAAGATATTTTTGATTCAGTCGGTAACTTTGATGAGGAATATCCGGTCGCTTATTCTGATATTGATTTATGCCTGAAAGTTTTATCCGCAGGTTATTTTAATATTTTGACACCATACGCGGTTCTATATCATTATGAATCATATAGCAGGGGTAAAAACGTTACTGCTGAAAAACTAATAGAGATGACAAAAGAGACTGATCTATTTAAAACAAAATGGGGAAATATTATTGAATCAGGTGATTTTTTCTATAACCCGAATCTATCCACAATAAGCCACAGAAATTATATGGTTAATCCAAATAATCATAATTTCAAACCACGGGTATACATAAAAAGAACTTAAATCAGGACTTTCGCTTTAAAAGTGAAAACTGCTAAAAATGGTCGCTTCGACAGGCTCAGCGACCGGTCACTGAGCCTGTCGAAGTGACCTTAAGCGAAAGTCCTGTTTTATATTAATTCTTACAGATTTTAGTCAAATCAGCGAATGATGAATATATAATGGCAAGGTGTTTAATACGACACTTATTTTCTTCACTTTGATTATATTTATAGCTGTTAATTGCATCTTCTGCTATACCAATATTATTCATCAGCAATGTTGTCAGTGCGTTTATATCATTATTATTTATGGCATCTTCCGCGGCAATTGACATGGCATTAATATCATCAGAAACCGGCAGATTACTTACGGATTTAGCATTTTCAATACTATTCACGATTTCCTGCAATCTTCTTCCAGCATTAATCATTGATCTGCCATTTTCATTTTCAATTAATATCAGCAAAGATTTTGCCCGTAATAAATTTCTGAATGGATAAATATCCTGTATTGCCGCTGCCGCGGCAATTTGTGGAGGAATTCCGGCGATTTCTAAAGCGGAAGTTATCTGTTGTATTATCTGAATATGCAGTTCGGCAACAATATCTTCCGCAGGTTTCGTCAGCAGATTTTGTACAGGTTCCAGTGAAGCAAATAATAACTCCGGCAGATTACAGTTTAAACCGCCTTCAGTCATTAATCGCGCGACTGCCAGCATATCCGCATTCATAACTTCATCGTTTAAAAAATTGTCTCCCACTGACGCATTGGTAGATATTATTCTATCTATCCTATCTGCCAAAGCGATAATTTTTCCTATCAGCGATGATGGCAATTGAGATTTTTCTTTTTCCGGCGCGTAATGCTCACCTATGGCGGTTGCAACTGCAGGTGATTCTCCCGCCATCCAGGCGTATGCCCGGCCTATAGCACCCCGTAAGCGAGGGTATTCCGCTATGATAGAAGTTACCTGGTCAGTTTTCGCTAATAATGCCGCCCTTTCCGCATTATTACGTTCACCATTCTGCATTCCCAACATGGCAGCAATTTTACCGGCAAGCATTTGTAAACGTCTTGCTTTATCATATAAAGAGCCTATACCTTCTGAAGAAGATACCCCACGAAGATTATCTACCCTTTCTTCCGGTGTTTTTTTACAATCTTTTTCATAAAAAAAGCTGGCATCCATTAGTTTAGCATGGGTGACGGATTCAAACCCTTCACGTACATTGCTAAGATATGCTTTATCGCCATTACGGACCGCAATAAACGACGGTAATAATTTTCCGGTTGTGTCAGTTAATGGGAATAATTTTTGTTCCCGTCGCAATACATGACGCAACACTTCATCCGGCAGGCTTAAGAAATCCGGATGATACGCGCCTCGAAGTGCTGTGGGGTATTCGACGTGATACAATAAATCTTCAAATAGTTTGCCATCGTCCGCTACTACTGCACCATCATGGGCAATCAAACCGTCTATCTGACTGCGCAACATATTGCGTCTTTCGTCCTGTGATACTACAACATGATTTTCTTCCATTATCTGTTTATAACTATTCGCATCCGGTATTTCAATGTCACCCGGAGAGAGATAGCGATGACCCCGCGAGAATTTCCCGGATGTCACACCGCCTATTGTAAACTTAACAACTTTATCACCGTAAATGGCCGCTACCCATCTTATTGGCCTTGAAAATATAATATCATCTTTACGCCAGCGCATTTTTGATGGTAAATTAATCCCTTTTATTATCTTTACACATATCTCCGGCAGACATTCAATTGCTGGCAAACCTTTTTCAAGATAAATTGCGACTAAATGTTCTACGCCATTATGCTCAATAATATCTAATTCAGATATCTTACGATTATGGTTGCGGGCAAACCCAATTGCTACTGCGGTTGTATCACCATCCGGGGTAAAAGCATCCGCAACTGAAGGTCCCTGTATCTCGCGTCTTTTATCAGTCTGAAATTCGGCCACATCATTAATAATTAAGGTGAGTCGTCGCGCGGTACCCCAGGTTTGTATATTTAAAAAATCAATACGTTCAGAACGTAAATTCTCGCTGGCAAGTGCAGAAATTTGCTGCAATGCTAACGGAACTTCACGTCCGGGTATCTCTTCTGTACCTATTTCTAATAAAAATGTTGCCATATTTGTAATTACCATTATAACATTTAGCTGTATATTATTGCCAGAGTCAAAATATTAACATTTTTTATGGTCTCATCTTACGACAATGGGTATTTTGTATCACCGACTATTTCATCCAAATTAACATTATTCCAGTCAAATTGATCAACTTCATTAATCTTACGTCCCAGAAATTCGCTATGGCAATATAATCTTTTAACCGATTTGAACCTTAAATATTTATCAGCAAACGAAGAAAATCTGCCTATAATGGGGTTAGACATACCGGCCTCAATACATTCAAAACCCATCGCCGGTGAAAACAATGCCTTTAGTGCCATATCGCTGAACTGAAAAAAGTGCCATGGTCTTTCATGGGAAGAATAAGAAAAATGAGTTTCTATGAAAACTATCCCACCGACTTTTAACAACTTCGAGATTTCTCTTGCTGCTACCCACGGCATTGCAAGGTGTTCAAATACGGCAACGGAATAAATAATATCGAACTTATGGTCTCCAAAATATTCTGATAATTTGTGGGCATCACCGACAACATCCACATTGGGGCCGGCATAATAATCAAATCCAGTATATTCCGCTTTAGAAAATCGGGTACGGGCGTCAGATTTACCTGTCACTTCTCGACTTCCAATTTCCAATATCTTTAATCCTTCGTGGTTTCCTATTTCAGTTAAGTAAGATAAGAAGTTACTATGGCTGACAATTTTTGACATGGGAACATCAGGGTCTAAAAACTTATGATCTATAAAACGCGCAAAGATGACCATAAACAGTCTATATATAGCTGAAATAAGATATTTACAGAATTTTTTAAGTTTATTCATCTTTGCATACCAATATTTAAAGCTTAAACATTAAACCGGATATTCAATATTTCTCCATCCTGCGTGATATGAGTTTTCCCTTCCAGCCTGAACAAACCTGCATCTTTAATGGCCTTTTCTGACCCTAATCTGCGCAAGTCATCATATGTAAATACTTCCGCCCGTATAAATCCACGTTCTAAATCGCTATGTATTCTGCCTGCTGCCTGTGGTGCAGTATCGCCACGTTTAGTTGTCCACGCACGACATTCATCTTCACCGACAGTAAAGAATGAAATTACATCCAGAGTATAATAGCAGGTGCGAATCAGTCGATGTGCTGCCGGTTCGGTAATTCCCATTGCTTCCAGAAAATCAGCAACTTCATCATCAGCCAATTGTGCTATCTCTTCTTCTATTTTCCCCTGGAAAACGATAGCAGGATTGCCATTAATTATCAGCATCCCGTCTTTGTCTTCAACCTTCATTCCCGGCAACATTTCAGGACTAAAATCTTCACCTTCACCCGTGTTCAACGCGTATATCATGGGTTTAGCCGACAAAAATGTAAAACCTTTTAACATACGGTCTTCATCATCAGTAAACTCCATCAACCGTAACGGCGTTTCTGTCTCTAAATGGTCAATCAGACGTTTCATAACCGCTAACTCTTTTTCAGATTCCGCGCGGTTTCTGCCTCTGCTGATATCGGCTTGAAGGCGTTCTACCCGTTTTTCGATAACGCCAAGGTCACCTAAAATTAATTCAGATTCAATGGTGCTGATATCGCGGGCAGGATTAATTGATTCCATCGGATGAGGAATGCTGGAATCATTAAACAATCGTATAACTGTTACCAGACCATCAACTGCGCGCAAAGCAGACAAAAATTTTCCGCTAAAGGAATCTTTTTTATTTGCGCCTTCAGTAAGTCCGGCGACATCAACGACATTAATGGCTGTATAAATTGTCTTTTTCGGTTTATACAGGTCGCTCATCCAGGACAAACGCGCGTCCGGAACAATAGCAACCCCAATATTAGGGGCATCACCACCAAATCCACCGGTTTTAACCAGGTTTTTAGTAAGGATGTTAAATAGTGTAGTTTTGCCTGACGCAGCCAGGCCAATAATTCCAATTTCCATAACGGGTTAAATATACCGATTGTATAGATTAAGGTCAAGATACTATATGAAAATATCGTATTTTGCTAACACAAATCACTTTATTTCGACCAAATTTGTTTGATAAAATAAAAGTTCGCTTTATCATTGACATATCACACATCGATTTGTACAATTTACAAAGTTATGTACATTTAAAATATCTGCTAAAATAATGGAAAGAATTACATGAATCATACAAATCTAATGTCAAAACGTTACAACGCCATATTATCTCATTTAAAAGATGGAATTATCCCATTCTGGTTTGACCGGGCAATAGATAATGTTGATGGTGGGTACCTGACAAACTTTGATGAAAAAGGCAATTCCACAGGAACCTTAATAAAATATTCAAATACCCAATGCCGGTTATTGTGGTGGTTCTCGCAATGCTCACGTAAATTTCCGGAAATTGAAGGATGTAAAGAACGTGCACAGCATGGTTTTGAGTTTATGCTTAATAACTTTTGGGATAAAGAGTTAGGCGGGTGGTTTTGGACTGTTAATAAAGATGGGTCACCACTGGATACTGCAAAGATTGTCTATGGACAAAGTTTCGCTATTTACGCGTTATCTGAATATACATTAGGAACCGGTGATAAACGCGGGGTGGAATATGCGGCTAAGACATTTGACCTGTTACAAATAAATTGCGCGGATACCCGCCATGGCGGATATTATGAAAACATGCAACGAAATTGGATGCCGGAAACTGCTGGATTTGCTGGTGGTGACAGAAAAGGGTTAGATACCCATATGCATTTAATGGAAGCATATACAACATTATATGAAGCATCCGGCAATCCATTACATCAACGAAAATTATGCGAACAGATAGATCTAATAGCGACAAAAATGGTTGATATAGATGCCGGATGCGGATTAAATCAATTTGATTTAGCGTGGAATCCTATTCCTGCTATTGCTATTAAGCGGACATGGAATGCCGAAAGATTTGGCGAACAACCCGCGCAACCGACTGAAACAACATCATATGGACATAATCTGGAATTAGTTTGGTTAATGAATCGTGCTATGGAAATCGCTAAAATCTCCCCCACCCCATACCAACCATTAATGCGTAAATTGCTTGACCATGGTGTAAACCAGGGTGTAGATTGGGAATATGGCGGAATATACAGAGATGGTATTCGCGGTGGTGGTCCACTGGTATTGGAAAAAGAATTTTGGCAAAATGCTGAATCATTAGTCGGTTTTCTTGATGGATACCACTATTTCAATGACCCACGCTACCTTGATGCTTTCTGTAATCTGTGGGATTTCGTAGCGCAACATATGATAATTGCTGACGTTGGCGAATGGCGCACGTTGCTGGATAGAACAGGCAAACCACTGGACACACAAATTGGCAACCCCTGGAAAGTATCATACCATACCGGACGTTCCATGGTAGAATGCATGGAAAGATTGAATAAATTAATACAAAATCAAATAGATTAACGGGGTAATATTTAAATGAATAGATATAATTTCGATCCGAATTCGTACAGAATAAAAGAAGCACATAAGCGATTAAAGGCGGCATATAATCGGGAAAAAGATGCTGTAGTACCTGTTGTGGACCCAAACAGTGGTATATCATTGCCGAAATATACCGCAAAAGATGTCCTGACTGATATGGATAAAATGCTGGAACATTCGGTTATGTGGGCAAACGGACTGGCAATGACAGATAATGACTGGCCACCTTTTCTTAATACATTTTGTGGGGTACCCATGGTGCCGGAAGCATTCGGTAGTGAGGTGATGTTTGTTGATGACGGCACTGCCTACGCGCCACCGTTTATTTCTGACATTGAACAGGTTTGGACAATGAAACCGAAAAAAGTCGGCGATTCATCCATGATTAAACGGCTTTTTGAATGGGTCGATTTATCGCAACGTAAACTCGGTACCGAAGTTCCGTTATGGACTACGGACATACAAAGTCCCTTCAGTGTAGCGGTTCAGATAGTGGAACACGAAGAGATACTCATGGCTTGTTACACTAATCCAAAAGCGATTCACCATCTTTGCCGGATGATAACAGATTTCACCATAGATTTTATGAAGCAACATATCGCGCAGATGGAACATGCCTGTTTCCCGGGACGTAATTTTCCCAGTATCAGCGAAAATATCGGCATCTGTATTGCGGATGATACCCCACTGGTAATGTTGTCACCGGATATGTATATGGAGTTCGCATACCCATACAATGCTGAATTGGGTGAAATTTTCGGTGGTATACACATCCATTCCTGTGGTGATTACCGGCATAATCTCGACAGTCTGCTAAAGTTACCGACATTAAAATCTATACAACTACATGCTGGCAAAGGTGAATTTATACTTCCTAAAACAGCGGAAGAGGATTGCGCATTTAATAGGGCAAGAAAACAGATCACATATTTCGTCGATAGTGGTAATATCGCCGCCGGTGATGGATATAAAGACCGCAGTCAGGACCACTATGTTGAATATGTATTACCACGTCTTAAAGCAGGCGATATGACCGGTTGCATTCTGCAAAGTTGCGGTGTATCACCTGATTTACCGGATGTGGATTCCGCATTGAAATGGACGCGCCAACAGGTTTAGATAATTACGAATTATTAATTACGAATTATGGGGGAAAGAAATTATATATTTTGCAATTACTTCAGCAAAATAATTATCTGTTTTTTCATGATACTTAAAGGTAAATTATAAATTATCTTGTATTACTCATTCAGGCATTGAAAAATGCACATTTTAAAAGTTTATTAATTCGGGAGCATAAAATGTTATCAACACGTATTTTAGAAAATCCATATAAAATTTTACGGGCATCAGTTGTTAAGGCAGAGCTTTTTTCACAGGGAGACAACTTTGTAGAATTGAAGACAACTGCCGTAATGAATTCAAAAAAAGCTATATCTTCTGCGGATTCCGCCATGCTTACCAACCGACACCTGGCACAGGTGGGTGAAGAAATTACTGGTAAACTGCGGATTGATATAGTAAATGATATGTCATTTCGCGTTCGATATATTGAATCCGCAGAAATACCTGCCAACAAAACCGCGATGGTTATTGGCACATCAACCTCTGCAATAAAATGCGTCGTCTCAACCGATAGCGAAGCAGTTAAAATTAAGACTGCATCTTTTAAGATGACAATTAACCTTGCGTCTTTCCGCATTGTCGTTCGGAATAATGCCGGAGTGCAAGTATGCGGGATTGGCGGTCCGGAAAAAGATAACTTTACCAATTGGGATTCTGTTAATACCGGTATATGTCGTCAAATTGATGGCAGCACTACAGTAGCAGTTGAAAACTTTGACCTGCCCCATGATGCCGCGGTATATGGATTGGGCGAGAAGTTTGTCCAACTTAATAAAGTGGGTCAGACCATTGACCTGAACATGATTGACGCATTGGGAGTAACCACACCGCGGTCGTATAAAAATATCCCATTTTTCGCCACCACCGCCGGATATGGTGTGTTTTTCAACCATTCCAGCCTGATGACTTACTGGGTTGGCAGCATGTCTTCACCGGATATACAGGTGGCGGCAGAAGATAATTTTCTGGACTACTACGTTTTCTTAGGCGATATTAAAGATATCATCTCCCAATATACCGACCTTACCGGCAAAGGTTCACTGCCACCACAATGGACATTTGGTTACTGGCAGAGCAAAATTAGTTATCAGTCAGCAGAAGAGACATTGGATATAGCGCGAAAAATGCGCGAGCATGATGTCCCATGTGATGTTATTCACCTTGACACCTTTTGGTTTAAAGAAGACTGGTATTGCGATTTGTTATTTGATAAAACCCGTTTTCCTGACCCGACAGCATACCTTAAAGAACTTGCAGATTTGGGAGTAAAGGTATCATTATGGCAGTTGCCATATATTCCGGAAGGTTCAAAACTGTTTGACGATTTAAAAGCGGTAGACGGATTTGTTAAACGCGAAGATGGTTCTATTTACAATTGTGGAATTTGTTTCACCCCCGGCTTTAAGGGTATCGTCGGTGTGGTTGATTATACCAACCCGGCAGCGATTAAAGTCCACCAGGAAGCAT
>CAZNLA010000145.1:0-11490 GCA_964573385.1 uncultured bacterium | reverse complement strand
GGCAGGATTAACAGTGAATAACCAGCTACCGGTTTCGCGATCGCCGATAATCTGACGGTTACGCAATAATTCCTGAGTAATCATATATCCTACTTGATGGGAGATGAGACCGGCATCCTTGACGATCTGTTTGTTTGTTGCTTTTTCCGGGGCGATTTGCCACAGATAATCGAGAATTTTTTCTTTGTTTGTTTTTGAATACATTTAGATATTCTCCGTTTAAGATTTTTCGCGTTTTTAATTTAAAGTTTTACAATGATTTCTAAACATAACTATACTAGCAAAATTAAGTTTTGTATAGTTTTCTTTCCCAAATGTCTAAAATATACTTGTCCGTAAATAAAAAGCGGCATCTTTCGGACTCTTTTCCTGCCATACATCGTTGTGCTTTTCACACTTATACACATTTTTATCATCAGAAAAAATAATGTGTGATTTAAACCAACCCCAGCGGGGTTGTATATTTATAGAACATGATTTCAACCATTAAATCCGACCCCAGCGTGGGTCGCATATAATTACCGACATTCTGCTATGTTATATGCGACCCGCGCTGGGGTCGAGATTAGATGATGAATTATTATCTACAAATATTTAACCCCGCTGGGGTTATTTTCCATATAAATATTAACTTTTATAAATTTGTATAAGAATGAGGGCTTGCGCCTGAGGTTACTCATTAAAATGCCTTTACAAGGCATAAATTACTATTAAAACTGAAAACTTGTCCAATTTATTTGGGTTAGGCCATACATTGTATAAACGTATCGAAAAAGTCGAACGTAGATTTTTTAGCTGATACACCACAACATATTCCTGCACATTTGATCCAATAATCTAATCGATATGCTATCGCACGCGGTGACAAACATGTACCACGCTGTGAAATAAAAAGCGCATGTATGTTTTTTTCATTTTGCGCATAGCGCTTGGGAAGATAATCCGCTAATGCTGAACGAATCTCACGGTTAAGATTTTTTAGTCTTGCCAACCCGAACACGATTTGTAGCAAAATCAAAATCATCTACAGTCAGCGTCATTACATTATGAAGCTGAAGCCCAATAGAAGGAAACATTCTACTATAACCATATCACGACAATCTATCCATCCTGAATGTTTTTTCTGTAAATCCCAAATTCGTGTAACATCAGAGTCATTCAAAACAGGATTTTCGCTATTGAGGAGAAATATAATTTTAGATGTTCTTTTTGACATGCTCAGTGACAAAGTCACTGAGCATGACGAAGTGACCTTTACCGCAAGTTCTGTTACTATTTACTTTAAGAAGGTTTATTATGTCATACTAGCTCTTTTATAAATTATTCCCGAAACTCGCAGAGAAAGAAACATGTACGGTAATAGTTCCTCCAGGAATTGTCAGTCTATTGCCTCCAGATAAATATTCATTCTGTGAGATGTTTTGTGATGAACCGGGTTGTGATTGCAGACGTGTAATGTTCTCAGTAGCTTCTAATCGAAGCAACAAAATTCTTGCGGTAATTGCATACGGTTGGGAAACTCCGGAATTTTATACTAACTGGTTGAACGATAACGACCCAAATTTGCTTGCCGAAACAATAGGACCAACACTTAATACAGCAAGTCCCACAATCACCATTTGCACCGATTCTATTAGACTTATTTGAAAAAATGTTGTTTCCAGACAAAGCATATATGGAACGCGTAAAAAGACATTACAAAATGTTTCGAAGTAAAGTTGAAAAAATGAAGAAAAGATAATATATCGATATCAGACTTGCATTCAGATTATAGAAATCAGATAATATAATCATGAAGATTAACAAGATAACCTGCAAATCAGCATTAACCGGCAGTAAGGGGCATTTCACGTTGAACCCTTACACCGGATGCTCGCATGGGTGTGTTTATTGTTATGCCACTTATATGTTGAAATATCGGGATAACCAGGAACCGTGGGGAACATGGATAGATGTGAAGACTAACCTGGTTGAAGTATTGTATAAACAGTTGAAAACAACTAAACCAATGGAGATTTTCATCTCAACTGCCTGCGATTCTTTTCAGCCTATTGAGGCGAAATACGGGTTAACAGGCGCGGCATTGCATCTGCTGGCAGAAGCATCCAGAAAGAATCCTGATTTGTCAGTATATATTCTTACAAAATCCGACTATATCACCAGGTACATACAAATATTGAAATCATTTCGTCCCGATTCATTCAATATGTCATTTTCTTTCAGCACCCTTAATGATGATATCGCAGCAATTTTAGAACCATTTGCACCAAGACCATCAGCACGTTTAGCTGCTGCTGTACAACTTGCAGGTAATGGCATATCTACCGGTGTTATGCTAAGTCCATTGATGCCGTATTTCACAGAAATAGAGATTGACGATATCACACAAAAAACATGCGAACTTGGATTACATATTAACGGCATCGCTCATTTGAATTATATATCAAGTCACGTCGGGGTAAATGTAAGACCGGTATATATTAAAGCAGGAAATGAAGCTGTTGACCGGCTAAATTATGCTTTAAACAATCCTGAACAATACAGAAAGGAAGTTGATGAGCGATTGAAATATTATGGACTTATCCGATAATCAATGATTGGGGTAGACTTATAGGTGAGCGATAGTATTCATCCACAAACTTCCTCATTGTGCCATTATTTAAAATTTTAGAGGCAATTACAAAACCTATCTGAATTTTATGGAATGCCGTTCCCGACATTCCATAAAGGAAAAAGAATTCAAGGCACAACAAAATGAGTGTAGTGCATTAGTTAATTACTCTCTGTATGGTTTAAGCGGGTTGTTACTCCGTCTACCCATAACCAACTTTCATATGTTGTAAGACTCTTGGTGTAATTATAATTTGGATTATCAGGGTTAGTGACTGTCCATTCTGATATCGCGTCTATATTTATGAATACCCGGGAATTTGCTGGCAAATTATTAAAACCATTGAAAGATTTAATTGAGAATTTTGAACTGTAATGGTTATGATTATCTTCGAAATCAATCTTGTTATTAGTGCTTTCACCTTGGGTGATGTACCACGCGCTAACATAGTAGATTTTAGTAAAAGTTCCATTCCCGGGAAAATCTATATTGACATCAACATATTTTTCAGCCAGATGAAGATTCACGGAATTTATAATTGGGTAACCAGGTAAGTCGTCGGCCGTGGTTTGATCGCAACCTGATAATAAAACAATAATAACCATTGCCAAAACCACATGAGATAATATTTTAATCATAACAATTTCCTTCATATTTACAGAAAAATGCCTTCATTATAGTTATTGTGTGGTGACGACACACCGGAACCCAGTGAGATTATCTCTATAACTGGGATAAAAACTGTCACGATAAGTACAACGATAAGAATCCGGACTATAATAGTCCCAACTTCCCCCACGCAGTATACGGTTTGATCCTGGTATTGGAACCGATGAATAATTGTCAGTCCACAGGTTTTCGCACCATTCCCAAACGTTGCCGGCCATGTCTTCTGCACCACACCAACTTGCGCCTGCCGGAAAACTCCCCACCGGCAATGTGCTTTGATTTTTAGACACATAATTATTCGCACATTTGGTATAAAACCAGCCATTATAGATATCAGATGATGCACTTCCCCCCCAGGGGTAGTTATTACCTTGTGGTCCACGGGCAGCATATTCCCACTGTTCTTCAGTTGGCAACCTGGCTCCCGCCCAATAAGCATAATCCATACAATCATACCAGTTTACATTAACAATAGGATGCTGCTGTAATGATGGATCAGTCCAGCCAGATTTGCCATCCCAACTTAAACCGGAAGGAAATGCCGGCATATTTGTAGCGGTAGCAGCACAAAAAACGCGATATTGCGCTACAGTTACTTCATATTTATAAATATTAAAACCGGATAATGTAACCTGATGAGCAGGACGTTCAAAATTGTATCCTATACCGCTGAAACTACCCATGGTGTATGTACCGCCAGTAACCCATACCAGTGTTTCGTTCGGTTTATTACTGGTAAAGTTCCAACCACTTGTTGCAGTTCCTTCATAAGTAGTTATTACTATTTTTCCACTGGTGGCACCCACAGGAACTGTCGCTTTTAAAGAGTTTTCTTTAATATCTGTTATTGTTTGAGATTCTATGCCATTGAATGTTACTGATGTAGTGCCAGTTAATCTAGTACCACTTATAGTTACTACTGTTCCCACTTTTATACGAGATGGTAAAAAACCTGTAATCGTCGGGGGCGGGGGTGAATGCGGTGCCGGTTTAGTGTCACAACCAACAATTACAAATGCTATTACCAATATGATAAAAAAATTCATCATTCTAATAATGTTAGATTTTATATTTCGTAAACAGTTCATTTCTGAATCCTTTTTGTAATTACATTCATATTTTCACTATCAGTTACAACTTATATCAAATCTCTAATTCAATCTTGTAACCACGCCTTTTTCCCACAAAAAAGTGCCCTGACTGGATACACTATGGTTGTCATCTTTTGACGGATCTTCCGCATTTGGTGTTGTCCATGTTGAAGTCGCGTTTATATACATGTATACCCGCGCATTAGCAGGAAAATCGATATTGCCATCATATGAAGTAATTGTAAATCTATTGTCATCATGGGCGTGATTATCAGCAAATTCAATTTTACGCTCCCGGTGTTCACCATCCTTAATATACCAGGCAGTTATATAATATATTTTAGTAAAATCCCATCTGCCGGGGAAATATATGTTAACATCAATATATTTATCCGGGAAAAGCGGGGTAACTGATTTAATTATCGCAGGTTCTGCATATGCATTTGTTAACTGATCCATCATATATTCACAACCTGAAAACATTACAACTATGGTAAAAAATAACATTATTTTGGTTATAATTTTAATCATTTCATATCCCTCCATACTATATAAACTTAAATTATAAACAGATATTTTGTGATACCATCTGGTTTATAACAATTATACAGGCTTTTGCAAAACCCAATTATTTCTATTTATTCTGTACGGAATGCCGTCCCCGGCATTTCCTGCAATTCAGACAGGTTTTGCAATTGCCTGTATAGATTATTCTTTTTGAATAAGTCATCGCTTAAGAATATTTCGATTCGACAGTGATAAATCCACTTACATGACAAGCAATTAGTTAGCATTTTTTATGTAAGTTTTAAACATATCTATTTTGACTGTTAATGGTTATAAAATGTTTCATGCTTTTAATAATATTTTTATTAAAATTAAATTGAACATAGTATATATTTTTCAGCATCTGTCAGAACTCTTTATGAACTCTTTATCATGGTACCTTAACTATAAATTTTATATATAATTTTTTAGTTAATATTATCATGAATTATTATACCATACCTTACCATTACCGCAAATATGCTAAAATCAGATTGCTATCCTCAATAAAATGATTCATTTTTCGACAACTGTTATATTCATTTCAAGACTTTTGCTGATAAGGGTTTATTCACTATGGTCGCTTTGATAGTTTAAGTGACCTAAAACGAAAGTCCTGTCATTTAAAAACTTACAATTGCAAACATACCATTTCAGAAGGAATTGAATAATAAACAGGAGAAGAACCCCACGCCACCGAAGTACCAATATAAAGTTTCATTACAATAAATATGATAATTTTGTGCCCTTACAACCTGGTATAGCACAGCATTATAATCAGGAGCAGTCCTTTGCGAATATATATTTTATTTTTTTCATTTTGTTTATTATTATTTGTTGCACAATCTGCTGACTGGTCGCAGTGGCGCGGAACAAATCGGGACGGCATAGAAACAGATAGTCCTGCTCTGGCGCAAAGTTGGCCGACTTTTGGTCCATTAAAATTATGGCAGAGTGAACGTATTCTTGCTAATAGTGGCGGAGGTGCCGGGTCTGTGGTAATTGCTGATGGCAAAGCATATATTTTCGCTTATTGGAAGACCGGTTATAACGGACATAAAGAACCTTGCGACGTGATATTTTGCCTGGACGCCAACACCGGAAAAACGTTATGGAAAGTGGGTTTCCCCAAAAGCAAGAGTTATGGATTTGGCACATCCGGAACACCATGTGTAGTAAATGGTTATTGCTATGTTACCGGTGGCAGACAACTATATTGCCTGGATGCCGCAACCGGAAAATTACACTGGCAAACAGCAGAAATCGGCGATGAGTTGAGTTCATCACCATTAGTGGTAGATAATGTGGTCGTAATTTGCGCAGGCAATTTGTTTGGGTTTGACGCGGCTACCGGTGCCCAAATATGGCAGCAACCGGCAGCAGGTAAAGACAACAATTCTTCCGCGGCATGCTGGACAAAAGATGGAATTAATTACATCATCACCAATATCGGCAATCTTTGCTGTATTAATCCGAAAACAGGCGATGTTATATGGTCGGTCAATAATGTAAAATGCTGTTCAACCCCAATTATATCCGGTGATTATTGCGTGGTCGGTTCTCCTGTTTCATGTTACAAACTTTCTATAGATAAAGCAGTAAAATTGTGGAATACGGCTATCAATGACCGTGGTTCTACCCCGGTGATTTATAATAATTACGTTTACACATATGGGGGTCACTGTTCCTGCATTGACTTAGTCACCGGACACAGTATGTGGGATAATCCATGCAAAAGTGAGATAAGTTCACCCATTATGGCAGATAACAAGATTATTGCGTTATCAGACGCAGGTTCTCATCTGGTGATGTTTCAGGCTAACCCAAAACAATATACAGAATATGGTAATATACGCATGCTGATAGGCAATTGTACTTCCCCGGCAATTTCACAAGGAAAATTATACCTGCGTATGCATGACAGTATTAACTGCTACGACCTGCGTCAGACACCGGAAATCATTACCCCGCGAAAACCGGAGAATCCTGCCGATGTCGTTACCGGTATGCGTTATAATTATTACCATAATTATGGCAGCATGACAGTTGATGATTCAGTCAGCAGAACACCAACCGCCACCGCCACAATAAGCAACTTTAAATTGACACCGCGCAAAAACGACGGACATATCGCCTTTAATTTCACCGGATATATTGAAGTAGCAAAAGACGGGTTATATACCTTTTATACAAAGTCGGATGGTGGCAGCAAACTATACATCGGCGATACCCTGGTGGTAGACAATGATGACCCGCGCGGCAGTGAAGAGATAGCCGGTACAATTCCATTATTAACCGGAAAACACCTGATAACTCTACGCTTTTATCGCTATACTGAAGGACCCGGAATATCCCTTGATGTTAATTACGAAGGACCGGATATGGCAAAACAAATAATACCGGATTCGGTATTATTCCGTCGTAATGAATAATTTTTGTTTACCATTGATATACTAAAAATGGTTGCTTTGAAAGATTCAGCGACCAATCACTAAGACTGTCGAGGTGACAATAAAAGTAAATCCTGCACTGATAAAACCAATTTGACACAACTAACTCCATAAGATTAATATTCAGCCAGAAAACCGATAAAGGTACAACTATTCCTTATATATACTTGACTAAATAATTAAAAGGACGGCAATTATGAGACTGGGTGGCCCTATTTTTATCGACTCAACCGATCCTGCTGTGTTAGTTAAAGCGCATCAGCAGTATGGTTTTACGGCGGCATATTGCCCCGAAGTTGAGGATTCGGTATTGCGTCAGGATTTGCGACAGGCCTTCTGTGATGCGGATATCGTGTTGGCGGAGGTTGGCGCTTATTGCCTGAGTGTTCTTGATACTAACCCGCAACGCCGCGAGGAGAATATCAACGCCATCTGCCGCAAACTCGCCTACACTGACGAGATGGGTGCTTTATGTTGTGTTATGCATGGTGGCAGTATTGAAACCGGGCAATGGGGTTCATCGGACCCGGCCAATATTAGCCGCGATAGTTTTGACAGAACAGTGACAGCCATTCAGCGGATTATAGATACCGTACAACCACAACGCGCGAAACTGACGGTAGAGATGACTTCCTGGCTTTTCCCGTATAATGTTGATACCTATCTGGAGATGATAACTGCCATTGACAGACCTGCCTTTGGCGTACATCTGGACCCAATCAATATCCTCGGCAGCCCGGTTGATTGCTACCGGAATGGTGCCATTATTGCCGATTGTTTTGCAAGGTTAGGGCCACATATCGTCAGTTGCCACGCCAAGGACATTATCGTGAAAAACGTATATGAACCGATTAAAATTCGTGAAACCATCCCCGGTAAAGGATTGCTTGATTTCACGACTTACCTAAATTCTCTTTCAAAACTTCCGCAGGAACCACCTTTGATGATTGAACATATCAGTCCGGAGGATTTCCCGCAGGGATTAGCATATATCAAAGGGATTGCAAAACAGGAAGGATTATCATTTCGTAACATGAATATGGCATAAATCAACGCACCTTATAAGGAGCAATACAATGCAAGTAGCCGCAATTTTTGGGCCGCGTCAGGGTGGTGTGGTGGAACAACCGAACCCGCAACCGCGTGAAGATATAGTAGTGGTGAAGGTTTTTACCAGTCCCATGTGCACTGAATATTATAGTTTCAAAAATGGTGATACCGGTAATTATTTCGGGCATGAAGCAGTGGGAGAAGTCGTCGCCGTGGATAAACCCGCGCGCCTGAGGGTTGGTGACCGCGTTATTGTGCAACCGTTGAACTCCTGTGGCACCTGTGCTCTCTGCCAAACCGGCAACTTCATCCACTGTACCACCGGCAGAGATTTGCTGGCTATTACCGGGTCAACCGCCGGACTGGCGACAATGGCGCAATACACCCTGAAGTCCGAATCACAACTGACCCCTATTCCTGCTGGCATGAGTTATGACCACGCATCAATGGCATGTTGCGGCTTAGGCCCGACCTTTGGCGCCATGCAACTGATGAAGGTGGATGCTTTTGACACTGTACTTATTACCGGACTCGGTCCTGTTGGTCTTGGCGGGGTAATAAACGCCCGTTTCCGTGGTGCGCGCGTTATTGGCGTTGAAACCCATCCGTACCGCGCGGCACTGGCCAAAACATTAGGTGCTGAAGCCGTTATCAACCCCAACGACCCCAACGCACAACAACAGATTCTTGACCTGACACAGGGAATAGGTATAGATAAAGCCGTGGAAACCAGCGGAACTGCACCTGCAAAAAACTTTGCCATGGAAGTACTGCGCCGCAAAGGACAGTTCGCCATGGTTGGATGGAACGGTACCCTTGATGCTAACACCATCATCAGCAAAGGTTTAACCGTCCACGGCGCATGGCATTATAATAACAATGATGTAGGCCGTCTGCTTCAGATAATCCCCCGGGTATCAGCACAACTATCGCAATTCATCACCCATACCTACCCACTTACCGCCGTCAATCAGGCCTGGGAAGTGCAGGTTAGCGGTGAATGCGGTAAAGTATTGTTGCATCCATGGGAATAACCATCTGAATTATGAAAACACTGCCATTGCCAACTTAATTGCATGTTCCCGTATATCATTTGGCCATGGCGCGATTATGATATTGAAGTTTTCCTGATTATTCGCGAATAAGGCGCGGGATGCTTCCTCAAAACCTGGGAGATCCCCTGCCATTACAGAGATGAACCGATACGACGATTCCTGTGCCAGGCGGAGACGGTCGCTTTTTTCGTTGTCACGTTTCGCCATTTCAACCAGTTTGCGTAACGCTACGGATGCCCCACCGGGTTGGCTGTTCAACCATTCCCAGTGCCTTGGTAGCAAAGTAACCTCGCGGGATACTACCCCCAATTTGGGTCGGCCGGGACCATCCGGAATTTTCTGGCATGGTTGATGGTTTGCAGTGTCGGCATTATATGTGATGTTAATTATAGATAATCGTTGCATTACTTCATCAACAGTACCACGAAAGTCAAACTCAAATTGTTCACTGGTGATATCATTAAATATCAGAACAGGTTTTTGTGTTCCACTGTCTATTACCTGTTTTACCTGTAATATGACAATTGATAAGTCACCGGATACGATACGTTGGTTACCTTCAAAAGCCGAATAATTCGTTGGAATAAGTTGAGTCATAATTATCTCCTTCAAAAACAATTTTACCCGGGTGAAATTGTTTTGTCAATATTACCCGGGTAAAATTATAATTATTTAATCTGACTTATCAGACTGATACGTTAACCAAAGTAGCCCTTACCCACAACTAATTATTATTCACCGCGAAAGATCGCAAAAGACCACAAAAGAAGAACTTAAGAAAAAACTTTGTGTTCTTTGTGTTCCTTTGCTGTGAATAGTTGTCAATTACATTAATTACAAAAAAATGTTTATTTCAATATTTTCGGACTTAAGGTACAAATGATTGAAGATTTTCAACTTTTTGGCTTTATTGAAACTACCAAAACTGATGCTGCTATAAGTATCGCGCCAAATAGCGAATAACTCCATTGCTGTGGTGATGTTTCGGCTTTTCCTGTTAAGGTAAATAACGTCAGCAAGCATAATGTTGATAACACCGGGGTTGCTGACCCCATAATGCCAAGTTTTGTTGCGGGTGCGCGGTGCAGTGCTAATTCCCACAACATGTAACCGACGGCATTTATCACCAGTCCCAAATACAAAAACGCGCACCATGTTTTAATATCAATTGGTTGCCACTGCCCGGTTACAATACATCCAATGAAACCCACTATGCTGACCATCAAAAATCCGACTGGCGCGGTTGCATACTGACTTGCCCAATCGCGCCATCGCGATATAAAAGCAGAATAAGCCGCCCATGAAACCCCTGCTATACCACCCAGCAAATATGGCATTACAGAAATGTTTTTTCCTGCCATGATAATTTCCTGCCAATTGGCAACTATTAACCCGATAACGCCTATCGCCATCGATATTCCCAGTCGTGCCGACATCCGGGTGTCCGGTATCAGGAAAACACAGAAAACTACCGTTAATACCGGCCACAGATAATTCATCAGGCTAACCCCCACCGCCTGCGCGTTAGAGGTAGCGGTGAGCAAACCACCGGCATAAACGAATGAATAAATGACAAATCCAAGTATAGTAAGTAACCACAATTTCTTTGGCAAAACAAACAGTGTTGCCGGATTGCGTCCCAACAGACGGTAAAGCAAAACCTGCCCGCAAAAACCGATAAAATTGCCAATTGCAAGGTATTGCCATACCCCAACCTGACGACCAATCCACAATATAGATGTTGGCGAAGTTGCCCATGCAAGAATGGCACCAAAACCGAGAAGAATACCGACAAACTCCTGATTTTTAAGTCTATTTGTCATCTTTAAAATATCTTTGCATAAATATAATCAATTGTAACATAATTCAATTTTACCAATAAGACGCTAAGCATTCAAATAAAAAGAAGCAGAGACAAAATATTATAAATAAACTGTCTCTGCGTATCATATTACTATATTTCACAGAACTTTCGCTTAAGGTCACTTCGACAGGCTCAGTGACCGGTCGCTGAGCCT
>CAZNLA010000144.1:0-11509 GCA_964573385.1 uncultured bacterium | reverse complement strand
TCAGTGGGTGTTCCGCAGGAAGATAACCACCTTTTACCGGCGCATCAAAAGGCCTGTTAAAATGTGGATTATAATACGGGTTTCCTATTGTTGTATTAAATCCATTCATTCCCATTTCTATCAATTCACTTAATAATTTTTGCGGTTCATTAAAATCAATTCCCATCTTTTCTGTAGAAGATACCCCCCAACCGTATGGATATTCTAAAGCGTCATATAAATTAAGTCGGGTTGTTATTTCCATTTCAGGTACAGCTTTTTTTATTGCAATAAATGCGTCTTTGATTAAACGGGTACGATTTTCATATGATCCACCGTATCTGCTGTTTTCTCTGGTAAATGACGCAAGGGTTTCGCTGATTAAATAACGATGACAGGCTTTAATATCAACAGCATCGAATCCGGCGTCCTGTGCAAATTTAGCGGCAATTGCAAATTTCTCCGGTAATGAATCCAAATAGTCATCTGTTACAAGCGGAGTGTCAGAAGTAACATGTGATGAAGTATCAATAATGGAGTGATGAGTAATTATAGGTGAGGCCTTACCTTCTGGCTTACTGTATCTGCCGGAATGTGTTAGTTGCAGAATAATCACAGGATTAAAATCAGCACCCATTGCGTTTCTTGCAGTATTGCGCATATCATCGACTAATTTTTTATATACATGTAAATTATCCGGTGTAATCCATAATTGTCTGGGATTTGCTCTGCCTTCCGGTACTACAGCACATGCTTCTACCCAAATTAATCCCCATCCACCTGCGGCGAAACGCAAATATTTACGGAGAGTCAAATCACCCGGGGTTCCATCTGTCAATCCATCACATCCTTCCATTGGATGTGATACCATGCGATTTTGACAAGTAAATTTACCAAATTGTACTGGTTCCGCAAGAATATCTAAATTATCTGAGAATTCAAGTTCCGCGTTTAATTCAGTTGTCTTAATTTCTAATTCATCTAAAGATTTAAATTTAAATTTTTCATGTATTGTCATATTATATTATTTCTTTTTAAAATTTTCATATCCTGCTTTGATATAAAAAAAACGACGGTTTTATGAAAATTAAAACCGTCGGAAAATAAATATTGATATTTTTATTGATTATTTTACAAGTTCATTCATTTGCAACCAGGTATCTGATGGATATTCAATTCGGGCAGAAAAATCAGTTTCGCTGGATAAAGTTACTTTCATTTCTTTCATATTTGCTATGCAATCTTTACCCTTGGTGTTTTCGCCTTTATAAACCCAATTTTGCGATCCGTATAAAATTCTAACTTTCGGATAATACTCTTCTGCTTTGCCGACATTAACATCAAATGATAATTTTCTACCATTTGTAAGATCCGCCCAATCATACCAACGTGCGGTTTTGTCATTATCTTCCATAGTATTAGGCTGATCATTAAAGTTATTTGCGTTTAGTTTTTGGTTAGTTGATATAAAAATATGCACACGGAATGGACATTTGACGGTAACGGTTGATATTCCCCAATCCTCCCCAGTTTTCTCCCACTTTCTGGTAATTACTAATCCGCCTGGTGGTGGACCAACAGCTTCCGCCGTTTTAAATGTATACCATAAATCACCGAAGTTACCATCTTTATTAGGCATCTGGATATCAGAAGTATATGATATTTCCGTCTTTCCTTCTTTTTCTGTTTCAGTCTTTGCGCCGGTTGTCTGCGCCATGTCTACTAATGGCAACATTGATAATGTCCCTTTGAATGGCGTTTCTTTGGGATAACCATAAATCCTTACCAGTACTGGCATCTCTTTTGTTATTTTACACTTAGTATTTGCATCCAGATTTTGTGCATCTGAATTATAACGTAAGTTATAGTGCGGGAATAAATTGACGGATTTTGCTGCTCCAAACAGCATTGCTGACGCTTGTTTTGTTACATCCCAATTTGGGTCACCTTTATCGATAAGTTTCATGGCAAACTTACGTGATAATTCTTCTTCTCCCAAAGTTTTCATTTTGCGGGCAATATCCAGTAAGTTCCAATGAACTTCTCCCCAACCAATATTAAAGTTTTTATCAAGTAATATTTTGTAAGATTGTATTGCGCTTTCATTATCTTTAAGTTCCTGATAACACCATCCACGCTGAACTACAATATTAGCACCTTGTGGTGATAAACCCCAGGGTTTTTCTGCCTGATCATATAAATCGATTGCTTCGCGGAATCTTCTTAATTCACGTAACCACACAGCACCGGTATATAATGCATCTCTTTCAATTTTAGCACCTGGATATTTCTTAAGTAAATCCAGAAGGTAAGTGACTGCCGCCTGCTTACCGACTTCCGGTTCTGACATATTTGCTTTATACCATAAGCCAATAGCGGCTAAATCTTTATTGGTATCGGCATTCTTCTTTTCATATTTATCATACGCGGTCATTGCTTTTTCATAGGTACTTTTTCGTTTCGGTTCATTAGGTCTTCTCCAACGATATACTTGATAAGCACGCCACCATGCTTCCGGCGCAGCAGAATGGTTTGGATTGGCGGTTGCAAAGCTTATACACTGAATGGCAGCATCATCAAATTGATTTTTATTCCATCTGTCATCAGCTAATTTCCATTGCATATCAGCGTTGAAATTACCACCGCCATTCACTGGTGCTTCATCTTCATCATCCTGAGAAAAAACAGGCATTATAAGCAATAAAAAAGTTAAAAGAATATAAAGATGTTTCATGTTTACCTGCCTTTGGTTTAAGATGTTTTGGTTTACTAACTATTTAGACTCTGAATATGATAATGAGTTTTATATGGAATATTGCTGGTATAAAAAAACTGGTGGCAGAATATCTATTTTGCCACCAGTAAGCTATTTATATTTATTTAGTCAATTCATTTAATTGAAGCCATGTATCAGATGGGTATTCAATTCTTGCTGAGAAATCTGTTTCACTTGACAGTGTAACCTTCATCTCTTTCATATTCGCAACGCTATCTTTTCCTTTTGTGTTTTCACCTTTATAGTACCAATTGCCGGTGCCAAAATATATTCTTACTTTTGGATAATATTCATCTGCCTTTCCTACGTTAACATCAAAAGTTAATTTTCTGCCATTAGTTAAGTCAGCCCAGTCATACCATCGCGCGGTTTTATCGCCGTCTTCCATGGCATTCGGTTGATCATTAAAGTTATTTGCATTCATTTTTTGATTAGTGGAAATAAAAATATGCACACGATAAGGACATTTCACTGTTACAGTAGATATTCCCCAGTCTTCACCGGTTTTTTCCCATTTTCTGGTGATAATTAATCCGCCGGGTGGTGGTCCTAATATTTCGGCAGTTTTAAAACCATACCATAAATCACCGTAATTTCCATCTTTATTTGGCATTTGAAGATCAGACAAAAATGACGTTTCAGTCTTTCCTTCTTTTTCCACATCAGTTTTTGTGCCGGTGGTCTGTGACATATCGACTAATGGTAATACAGATAATGTACCTTTAAATGGAGTTTCTTTAGGATAACCATATATTCGCAATAAAACCGACATTTCTTTTATGATTTTGCATTTTGTATTTGAATCAAGGTTTTGGGTATCTGCGCTATAACGTAAGTTATAATATGGGAAGAGATTTACAGACTTAGCTGCACCAAACAACATAGCAGAAGCTTGTTTGGTAACGTCCCAATTTGGGTCACCTTTGTCAATTATTCGCATTGCGAACTTACGGGATAATTCATCTTCTCCCATAGTCTTCATTCTTCGTGCTATATCCAAAAGATTCCAATGCACTTCACCCCAACCAATATTAAAACCGTTTTCTAACAGTAATTTATATGATTGTATCGCATTCTCATTATCTTTTATTTCCTGGTAACACCATCCGCGCCAAACTACTATATTCGCTCCAGCAGGTGAAAAGCCCCATGGTTTTTCCGCCAAATCATATAACTCAATAGCTTCACGATATCTTTTAAGTTCGCGTAACCAATTTGCTGCGCGGTACAACATATCTCTTTCATTTTTAGCACCAGGATATTTTTTTAATGAATCCTGACAGCACGCTAATCCGGCTTGAGAACTTATTTCTCTACATGTCAGTTCAGATTTATACCATAAAGCAGAAGCAGCAAGATCTTTATTAGTATCTGCATACTTCTTTTCATAGTTATCATATGCTGCCATTGCTTTCTCAAAAGTATTTTTGCGTTTTGGTTCATTTGGGCGTCTTTCGCGGTAAACAATATATGCACGGAACCAGGCTTCCAAAACAGCAGAATGATTAGGATTAGCTGTCGCAAAACTAACACATTGAATAGCGGCATCATCTAATTGGTTTTTATTCCACCTGTCATCAGCTAATTTCCATTGCATATCTGCATTAAAATTATTACCTCCGGTTGCTGGGGGATCATCTTCGTCATCCTGGGCAATAACAGGCATTACTAAAAGAAGTAAAGTTAATATAAGATACAGATATTTCATTATTTCCCTGCCTTTATTCAATCTTGATTTCTTCCGGATCATCGTTGTTGGAACCGGAGGAGCCACCGGGATTGACAGATGGTGGTTTGATTTTTACAGATTCTTCCGGCGCTGGGTTATTTCCCGTGCCGGAAGATGCAACTGCGGGTTTATCACCAATAAGTTTATCGATAACTGATTTTGTAACTGTAGTATCAGCACCTTTTTGCTTGGTAATTCCACTGCTGTCACCTTTGCGAATAGCATATATCATTACATTGGCACCCATCTGGTATACGCCTTTAATATACTCTAAGTCGCTTGGTTTATAGTTAGCATATACGCCAGAGAAATTTCCCGGGGTAAAAAACACTACAATTCTACCTGCTCTTGAGATACTGTAATTTTTAGCAAACGGATTAAAGCCTACAACTGGTCCGGTTTTAAATAGGAATTGGTATATAGGACTACTGTTGGCGATTGGTGATAATTTACCGGATGTTACTTTTTCTAATTCTCTGCTAACTTTTTCTTTAATAGCCTCATCACGGCTATCCATGAATAAAAAACCACCTTTATTAATATAATCTCGCAATACTGTTGCATCAACACTACTTAATGCAAAGGTCTCATCGCAGAAAATATAAATAAAAGAAGGAACCTGATTTTTCATCAGATATTTCATTCTTATTTCAGCAGCAGTCATAGGCCAGGATGTAGTTTGGCAGGGAACAATTGGATTAATAAATGCTAAAAGACTTTTTAATCCTTCACTGTTAGCACGCCAACCGCTATTGGAACCACCCCATTTTAGTGATATGAAATAGACCCTTCCACCAACTTTACCATCCGGGAATCCATATGGGACATCACCAGAACCTTCACCATCAGGAGAACCTGCTGTGAATGTTGAGAAATCAGTTCTGATTTCACTGGTATTAATATTGTCAGATTCATTTTCAGAAATTAAATTATCATAATTCGAAGTGATAATTGCATCTTCCGCGGCAGCATCTGAAACGATAATACGTGCAGGCGGTGGCTTATCATTTGTTATTTTGACACCTTTTGGCATAATTTTTGTTTTTGTAAACTTTTTCATCTGTCCCAAAGGTTTATCAAGGTTTTTAGGTTTTGGTTTTTCCGGTTCTTCTTTTTCTGGTTCTTTAGGTTTTTCAATTGTTACAACTACTCTTTTTTCCGGGGGTGGGGCATCTTTAATCATAGCACCTGCAATAAAGACACCTACGATTAATAAAACATGTAAAGCAACTGCACCAATTAGCGAAAAAAACAGAAGTTTATTTTGAGTAAATAGAAAGACGACAATAGCCAACAACCCGACACCAACAATGATGACGGTAGCATAAAGCTGTAAAAAAGCTAATAATGTGGTTATTGCCATATATTATTCTTCCGCCAGTGCTAAAGAAACTGGCAGTTCAGTTGAAGAAAGTTCATCTAAAATTGGAACAACATCACCATATTTTACTTTCGGTGAACCACGTAAAACAACAAAACTTTTATTGTTTTTACTGTAAATTGATTTCACAGTAGTTGCAATTGTTTCGATTTTTGTAATTGTTCCATTTATAGTTATAACTTTTGCTTTATTAATTTTAACAGTAATCTCTTTTGGAGCAACACCTTCTGCAGGTCTACCAGATGATCCTTTAGGTAAATTAACCTTCATTGCTGCATCCATTTGGAAAACCGCAGTGACCATAAATATGATGAGCAATACCAGCACCACGTCTACTAAAGGAATGATGTTGATATGCGCTATAGACTCATCAGAACTGCCATGTGAACCATGCATATTACTTGCTCTTTTCCTTTTCCTTTTGTTGTGGTTCCAGAGCAAGCGTCATTTTAACACCGCTCTGTCCAACCTGATCTAATACGGGGATCATATCTCCGTACAACACATCTTTATCACCTCGTATAACTAACAAACTACCAATTTCACTTTTGCTTTTAAGGGTATTAATGCGCATTGCTACATCCTCTGTTTTAGTCGGAATACCATTAACAAAAATACGTGCTTTTTTATCTACGGCAACAGTTATTTCTACTGGTGGCTGCTTCATCTGGTCCGGTCTGCTACCTTTTGGTAACTTAATATCTGAGTTATTATTATGGGCAAATACAGTTGTTACCATAAATATGATAAGTAAAACCAGTACCACATCAACTAATGGAATAATATTAATTTCTGCTATAGCATCATCTGTTTCGTCGACAGTTATGTGACGTCTTCGAATACTACTCATTCTTATCGTCGTCCCATGTACCTTCTTGCAAGTCACGCTGAACCATGAAATAAATGTTTTCCAAAGCGGCTTCTTCAAGCATGGTAATTAATAGATTAATCTTCTCGGTAAAGAAGTTATAAGCAATAACAGCAGGGATAGCGGCAAATAGACCCATAGCAGTAGCTATTAGCGCGTCCGCGATACCTGATGCAATAATATCCTGTCCCATATTTCCTTTTTTGGAAATAGTATCGAATGTCTGAATAATACCGATAACGGTACCAAATAATCCGATAAAAGGAGCAACAGATGAAATATTTGCTAAAATTGGCAGGTTAGCTCGTAAATGGGCTTTTACTAATTTTAATTCGCGTTCTACGGCTTCAACTACAAGGTTTTCCATTACAGCTAAACGTGATTCGCCAAATCCAACTAGTTCATCCCAATACGCCATTCCGGCGCGAAGCAGAGAGAATAGGGGAGCGACTTCACGCTGAGAAGATAATATCTCTTCACGGGATTCCACCCAGGACTGTTCTTTAAAGACGGTTTTAATTCTTTCTAATGTTAATTTAAAGCTTTTTAGTGCTTTTGCAAGTACAATAGACCGTTCTATAATAACACCAACTGATGCGACAGAGCAAATAACCAATGTAAAAAATACAATTTTTGCAATTGGTGTAGAGTTCATTACAACTTCTACAATGTTTAACCCGCCTGATGCAGCGAGAATTGGATACATGAAATATCCCCCTTTAAATATTAACTGGTAAATACCATTTATTTTTCAATATTCAATATTATCCAGCTATTTTATTTTAAAATAGCTGGATAATAATTCCTAATTAGAATAAATCTGCTTCCAAATTAGGATTATCTTCTTTCATTTTGTCCCGCAGACTTTGCGCGTCACTTTTCTTATCTGACGATGGGTAAGCAATTAATAACTTGGTTAACAGGGTATATGCTTTGCGGGTATCTCTAAGTTTGTTATATGCGTTTGCTGCCCAATACAGAGCATCATCGGCTAATTCACTATTTTCATATTTATCAGCAAACTCCAAGAATGTTTTAATCGCGCTATTATATGCTCCGGTATTAGGTTTTGTTGAATCCTGTGAACCTGCACGGTAGAAACATAACGCAACACGATAAAGTATCAAATCGACTTTTGGATTTTCCGGGAATCTTTCAATAATTCGACGGTAAATACTTGCTGCTACCACATATTGTTTGCTGGTATAATAAAAATCAGCAATCAACATGAATGCGTCAGAAACTTGTGAGTTTGTCGGGAAACCATAAATTAACTGCATCGCTGATTCAGATGCTTTTTCAATATCTTTCTGGTCGGTTCCTAATAACACTAACTGGTATAAAGATTTAGGAACAAAATCACTATCAGGATATTGGTTTACTATCAGGCTGAATAATTTTGCTGCTTCATCGTACTTCTGTTCTTCACGCAAAATCTTACCTGTTAAATACATAGATTCAACAACATAGTCACTGGAAGGGAAACGGTCAATTACTTGCATCAATAATCGCTTTGATTCCTGCAATTTAACATTTGTAAGCTTCTTATCTTTGCCTTTTACCTGGGCAGCCAATTCTGCCGCACCTACAGCGTATAAGCTTTCGCCTAAACGTACTAAAGTTTCAACTTCAAATTTTGGGTCGTCATAAACTTTCGTACTTAATCTGCCATCTGTTTCGGATAGCGCAGTTGTAACAGCTTCAGCATATCGAATTATTGGTTTACCATCAATTGGTGTATCGTTATTGTAACTTACAGTTACTTTTCCACCGAATGGAATTACCAGTATTGGATTTTTAATATCTTCAATATCAGGTTTTGTTACACCGGAGTTGATATCCAATTGGAATATACCGGAATGAGTTTCGGTTTCATTTAATACATACTGGATTTTGAATCCGGCACTTGTCGCAATATCAGCTTTAATGGTATCGCGTTTGTTTGAGATATCACCAGTAGTATCAGAAATCTGTATCTGCAATGACATACCAGGTTTTAATTCTTCAATGACATTACTTTTGCTACTTAATAACTTCACTTCTGCATCGTCACCTAATGGTAATAACATGGTGCGTTTAACGTTTTTCTTGCCATCTGCAGCAATCAGGTCGATATATGATATTTCAACTTTACCATTTCTTGTAGCATTATTACCGAATGTATTCAAAGCTGGAACAACTTGCATAGCATATGAATTGCCTTCATCTTCCTTTACATCCATTAATGTACCGGAAGCGCTGAAATATGCTCTGGGATTACTATCGGCGCTACCTAATCTGACATAAACTTCATCGGAGAAATATGCAAAATCAGTTTTAGCTTCAATGGTATATTGTAATGGTGCGCTAATAGTTGCACCATTTTCTGCTTTTAAAGTAACAGGTACGCGTAATATTTCTGTATTTGTCGGTACGATGTCTTCATCTGTAACTGTAATTCTATAAAAATTGTTCGGCACAATAGAAGTAGCCGGTACCCAATATGGTTTGGGTAGGGGAGCGTTCTTATTTGTTTTGCCGGGTATTACAACTGGCTTATCAGTAACCTGACGTTCAATTTTTATAACGGCATCTGAGTTTTTAAGTACCTTAAATACTCCATTTACAGGTTTTACAGTATTAGTTGGATTTTCTGTATCATTATATGTTACTGTTACTGTTTCACCCGGGATAACTTTAAGACTTCCTGCTAAACCATCTGCAGTTATTTTAAAGGTTCCGCGGAATGAACCAGTATGTGTACCTGTCTCCTGTAAAGTGACATCAATAGTAGCACCGGAATCAGTTGTAATCTTCACCTTTTCTGAATCAATTACATCGCTGATGTCACGATCTCTGTCGTCTAATAATAAGGTTACCAGATTATTTAGTGCAATTCTTGGTGCTCTGATAAAGACTTTTCTATCAACATCTTCTACTTTTTGTGTAAATTCCTGGCCAATTGATAAAGCACCAAGGGTTGTTCTGATATCAACAGAAGCATCAAGAACTAAATTTTTAGTTGTCGCGGCTGGATGCGGGTCTTTATATTTAATATTTACCCGATCATTAATAGCTACATCCAACATTCCTTCTACTGGTGTTTCTTTTGGAGTAGTTTTAACAACACCACTAAAAATACCAGTATGGTTACCGGTTTCTGTTAATTTAACAGAAATAGTTTTAGTTGGATTAGAAGACGCAAAGACATCCACACTCATGGTATCTGGATCATTAGTGATATCATTATCAGCATCAATTAATTCAATATATACACCCTGACCAGGTTTAATGCTGCGCATAAACGACCTGTCAAAACTAAATGGTTTAATTCTTAATGTCCCATCTTCCGGTAGTCGGAAAAAGGCGGATGCGGTATCCGGTAAGATACCAACAATTTGCCAGGTATCAGATAAGATATTTTTCTTTACATAACTTTGGGCTTCATTGAAAATATCTACACCGGATTGAGCCATAATATTTAATTTAGCGTCTGTTGCGATTTCAATAGTTATTGGTCGTGAAGTATTCGCATTATCACCGGATAAGCGGTCAATGTATACGATATTAATTTTACTGTTACCTAAAACCTGGAGAATGCCATCTCCTACTTTTACATCACCGAGTGCAGTATCAATAGATCCCATATACACACCACGGCTAAATGCGGGTTTTAATACAGCCCATTCTTTATCACCATTATCAGAATTGACTTCAACTTTAATCGGGTCGTTATCTAATTTTGAGTTTAAGTCAGCGTCTGCAACTTTAATTTGTAATGGTGTGCCAATAGCAACACTTGTTTTAGCCTGGGTACCAGCAATACCTACGCTAATAAATGCCCGTACTGCTTTTTCAAAGTTTTTATCTTTATAATTCTGTAAACCCACCATAAGATAAGCTTCATTAATTGCCGGTAGGTCAGGGTTTTGGCTGATTATGTCACTGATAACTTTGATTGCTTCTGCTTTATTACCCTGGGTAAACATAATAGACGCTTGTTTAATTTGAGCGCGGACACTAATATTTTTGTTGGGGTTACCAACCATGTTTTGCATCAAGTCATAAGCACCGGGGTAATCATGCTTGTCAACCAACATATCTGCCTGCAAAAATGCAGCGCTGGTTTGATATGGGTGATTAAGATTATTTGTTATAGGTGAAATTATCTGAATAGCCCGGTCGTAATCGCCGATATCTTTATAAGCAAGTGAATAACCCAGTTCCACTTCAGGTAATTTGCTTTTTCTTAAAACTTCCAAAACTGGATAAACTCTTTTCTGATATCCCTGTGCCATACGAAGAATCAACTCTTCAGATGGAATCTCAGCGTCATTATCATTAAATGTAGGTTTTTTTAATTCTGTACTGTTACTTAACAAAACCTCAGAAAATGTGGCATTTAATGGTGTCTGATAAGAAGTATCGTTACCAAGTACAACTGCCATTAATTCGCGTGATGGTAATACGACTTTATCAATTGATATTTTATTCTGATTATCAATTGATAATGAAATATTATCTTTATTCCATGTCACTTTAATGGCATAATTTTTCCCTGCCTGCCAGTTAATAGGGGTTGTACCATTCTTTTGAGTACCACGGTCATCCTGAAGACGCAGATTTAAGTTTGGACCGCTTATCCAAACTGTTATACGTCCCTGTCCGGTACTGCACCATGAATCCATGATTGTTCTTTGTACTGTATCTGCTGTTGTAGGTGCTAACAATGACACTGAAAAGCCGATTCCACCTGTTGCCGCCGATACCAGGCCTGCAGAAGGAACAATAATTGCC
>CAZNLA010000143.1:0-11510 GCA_964573385.1 uncultured bacterium | reverse complement strand
TATCATCTCGGTATGTAGTTCTACAGTTATCTGCCCCCCCATAATAATTACCACCACGTGTAATCTTGACCCAACCCACTGTAGGGCCAGTAGGATTAGTTACTGGTGTTGATGAGTAATCACCACGCCAATCAAAGCACCATTCTGATACATTTCCTGTCATATCTTGAGCACCACACCAACTTGCACCTAACGAAAAAGTTCCTACAGGCCATAAATTGCTTAATTTTATATCTGTTGTGAATTTTGTGTAATCCCAACCGTCATGAGGAGCATCGTATGTTGCCTTACCTCCCCAAGGATAGTTATTTTTATTAGGACCGGTAGCAGCATATTCCCATTGTGCTTCTGTAGGTAATGACACACCAGCCCAATCAGCATAAATTTTTGCATCATCCCATGTTACATTATTCATTGGATATTGTTGTATAGTTGAATCATTCCAACTAGTTTTTCCAGGATATGCAAATGTCGGCATAACATGCCCTGACGTTGCACAAAATGCACGATATTGCGCTACAGTAACTTCATATTTATATATCCAGTAACCTGACAAAGTAACTTGTTGAAGACCTGTTGGATAGCCACCATACAATGTTCCCATAATAAATGTATTTCCCGGCACCCAAACCATTTCTGCATTATCTATAGGATTTATTTTTGTTATGCCTGTATCACCACTTATGCCATTTGCAATTAGTGTAAGGTATGCGTTGCTTGTTGCATTTTTAACCACTGTTACCATGGTATTTCCGGTGGAAAGCACAATATTGGCAGAATTGCACGCATTTGCTTCAACAGTTGCTGAACCAACTGGGATAGCATTTATGGTACCGGTGGATTCCGGACGAGTAATGGTTGCGCTACCTACTGTTATACCATTTTGCTTCACAGCAATCGTGATTTTTGTTGTACCGGTTGGTATAACACGACTGGTGGTACTCCGTTCCATTTCTGCTGGCCATTTGACAGAAAATGACACACTGCCCTGCCCCTGGTCATTATTTATGGCAAGGGTTGGCTTTTTGTTTTCGCTGCACCCGGTGAGGATGCCAATTATCATCCCGGTGAATAATATTGAAATTATTGTGCGCATATTCGCCTCCATTAATTAATTACTGTATTTACATTTCCCGTATCTGTTGTATTGTCTATTTCAACACTTACATTTCCTGCATCAGTACTGTCAATATTCGTATTTACATTACCTGTATTTGCCGTAACATTAACAGTTTTACTCGCAGTCTGTTCACCCCCAGGACCGAGGACAGTGATTGTATATGTTGTAGTGATTGTAGGCGATACTGTTTTAGAACCATTCACGGTGATTGCAGAAAAATTAGAATCTTTCACACTGGTAGCATTTGTAGACGACCATTCCAGCGTTGTACTGTCACCTGCTGATATAACTGTCGGCGTGGCTGTCAATGTTACATCTGGTGTCGCTGGCAATAATGGATTTACTGTGACAGTAGTTGTAGTCGTCTTATCACCACCGGGACCGGAAACGGTGATAGTATATGTTGTCGTTACCGCGGGTGATACCGTTTTTGTACCATTCACTGTTGCGGCAGAAAAGTTTGAATCTGTGACACTGGTGGCATTTGTTGTCGACCATTGCAATGTGGTGTTTGCCCCGGCGGTGATGGTTGATGGGGTTGCGGTTAACGTTGCAGTGGGTGCCGCGGCAATAAGCGGGGTTACTGTATAACAACTTTGCTGGCAGTCTTATCACCACCGGGACCAGAAACGGTGATGGTATAAGTTGTAGTTACTACCGGAGATACGGATACCGAACCATTTACACCTGTTGCCCCAAAATTAGAACTTTTCACGCTGACAGCATTGGTTGACGACCATTCAAGCGTGGTATTCGCCCCTTCGGTAATTGTTGCCGGTGTTGCCGTTAGGGTAACAGTGGGGGCAGGAGTATCAATAACAGGTGGTGTAGCGGGAGACGTCCCGTCGCCTCCGCATCCTGCGATAAATAAGATAATTATTAATGCCAGCACCAGATAAAAACTGCTGCTAATCCTCATGGGATTACTCCTCTGACCGCGCCATGTAAATGCACATGGCGTGGAGTTAATGGTTACATCTTTTAAAATAATTAAGCCATCACCCGCAGAATAACACTGTTAATCAGGTGATTATATCGTATATTATAATGTATATCATCATAAAATGGAAGGGGTTTTGAAAAATATTTTAAATATTTTTTAAAATATGTATTATTGGATTATTATTCGACAATACTTTTCATGTGACACATTAAAAGGTGTCGCTGCTCTGTGGCTATGTGTTATTCATTTATTTTCATGCAATTGCAAAACTTGCCGATAACCGATGGTACAGACACCTTCCTGGCTTCGCCACTCGGTGTCAGTCCCTGATTGTCGTTCTTCCCCTTTCATTTCGGGGTTATGCTTTATACAAATTTTTAATAAAAATATGATTAAAGGGGAACGAAATTGCATAATATTCTATATATCTGATTCCGATTGTTTATTAACATCATTAATTCCTAAAAACAGATAATTCGATAGCCCACGGCAACGCCGCTGGGTAAAATTATAAATAAATTTCAACGCTCTGTAAGAGCATAATCCCTTCCTTTAGGAATGTTGCTCTTACAGAGCGTAATATTTGTGATGATATCAAGACCCAGCGGCGTTGCCGTGGGCTATCGAATTAATCCATTAAGGAATTAATGAAAGAACCGGGGTAGCAATGTAATAAAGCAATATAACGAAAGATTTTTGGTGGTGTTGTATTTACAAACCTTGATTTGTCGTCACATCCGATTATTTCTATTAATAAAGACACTGTCGCGGAAGTTGGGTACAACTTCCCTCCCTCTCGACCTATACAATTTATCTTCTATCATAATATATAAGTGGGGAAAAACAGGTCTTGCAATTACCTTCGTAATTCGTAATTAGTAATTAGTAATTATTAATTACCCCAGTCAATGCCGCCTTGATGTCTCCCGAGCACACACCGCCGTGGTAGCATACTATCTTTTCGATGTCGTAATTTAGTAGCGACTGTACGGATTTTATTGCGGCTGCCATATCCAGGGTATAGTCGATGTTGGGTGATCCCAATACACCATCCATTGCGGTCAGTGCGTCGCCGGATACCAGCGTTTTGAACTCCTGAAGGTATGGCGATATATGGCCGGGCATGTGGCCGGGTGTGGGTATTATCTTTATCCCGCCGCAAAATGGTAGCAGTTCGTTTGCTGTTACAATCACATCCACATCGACCGGTTTGACCGAAGCGAACATCGCCTGGGTTCGCCGCGATCCTTCCTTCTGGCTTTCCGGCAGTGAATCATATTTCGCCTCAAACTGCTGCAGCCGCAGCGACTTCTTTTTACCGGCGATATACGGCGCCTGCTCTTCGGTAGCATAAACTTTCACCCGCGGGTACGCCACCTTAAACTCCGCCAGTGCCCCAATATGGTCAAAATCATGATGGGTAATAATAATCCGTGTCAACCCGGCAAGGTCTACTCCCGCTTTCTCCGTCGCCGCCTTCACATTCGGCAAATACCCGGAATACCCGCAGTCAAATAACACTACATCCCGCTCATCCGCAAGCACAACTGGATAAATAGCATTGCCATTTGCGGATTCGACTTTTAGTATGTGTAGCTTTGTCATGATTATGTCCTTTGTGAGTTTTTATTGTTATTATGTCTAATATGGATATTACCCACAATCCAAGATTACTCACAACAAAAGAACACAATGAACACAAAGAGTAATTTATAAAATCTTCTTTTGCGGTCTTTGCGTTCCTTCGCGGTGAATATCTTCTTTTCCGCTATCCCTTCACCACTACCCGTCTACCTTCAATCACCAACAACCCCGCGCAATACAGCCTTACCGCTTCGGGATAGGCTATGTGTTCTTCTTTTAAAATTCTGGCGGCCAGGGCTTCGGGGGTGTCATCGTCGAGGACGGGGACGGCGCGTTGGATTATTATTGGGCCGGCGTCCACCGCTTCTTCCACAAAGTGGACGGTGCATCCGCTTACCCGGGCGCCGTAGTCCAGCACTGCCTCGTGGACATAGTGGCCGTAAAAACCGGCACCGCAGAAGGCGGGGATAAGGGCGGGGTGGATGTTCATGATGCGGTCGGGGAACTCGTTTATTAACGCGCCGGTGACAATACGCATGAAACCGGCCATTACGACCAGGTCTACGTTGTGGGATTTCATTTCTGTTGCCAGTGCCGCGCTATAGGCATCACGGCCTGGGTATTCGCGGGGACGCATTACCCGGGTGGGGATAGATGCCGACTGCGCCTTTGCCAATGCACCGGCACCCGGCACATCGCTGATTACCACCACTATCTCGCCGTTTATTTCACCGGCATCAATGGCACGCATTATCGCCTGCATATTAGACCCGCCACCACTGGCCAGCACACCAATACGGGTTTTCATATATTTATCCTCCGGGGGTTTTTTTTGATTAACCACGAAATGCACGAAAAAAGATGGTAGGGGAACTGTCCTCAGTTACCGCGATGGTGTTATTTACATTAAACAACTATGTTATCAACGACAAACGTGGTTGGTAAATATAGTACCACGCAAGAAAACAGGTCGTCGATAGATGTTTCTGCTTTATACATCCGAATCTATCGCGGGAATTGGGGACAATTCCCCTACCAACTTACTTTCTTTCGTGTTCTTTGCGCATCTTTTGTGATTAATTAATAACGGCAAATAAATTGTTTCGGAACGCCGGGGACGGCGTTCCGTACAAGATATTTTTTTAATCTTCCAGGCGTAACACGCTCATGAAAGCTTCCTGTGGGACTTCTACGCTGCCGATGGATTTCATGCGTTTTTTACCGGCTTTCTGTTTTTCCAGCAATTTGCGTTTGCGGGTGATGTCGCCACCATAGCATTTTGCGATAACGTCTTTGCGGAATGGCCGTACTGACTCCGCGGCGATGATTTTTCCGCCGATGGCAGCCTGTATACGCACTTCCATCTGTTGTCGTGGTATAACTTCTTTCATTTTGCGCGCCATGGCAGCACCGCGTTTGTATGCGCGTTCGCGGGGGGTAATAAATGACAACGCGTCCATTGGGTCGCCATTAACCAGAATATTCACCCGCACCAGGTCGCCCACGCGGTAATCGTCAAACTCATAGTCAAAACTGGCATAACCCCGGGTGCGCGATTTCAACTGGTCAAAGAAGTCCAGCAATATCTCGCCCAATGGCAACAGATAATTCAGAATCACCCGTTTCGCGCCGGCATATTCCATGGAGACAAAGACGCCACGACGGTCTTGCGCCAATTCCATACAGGTGCCGATATAATCGCTGGGTCCGATGATTTTAGCGTGGACAAAAGGCTCTTCAATCTTTGCTATTTTATCAGGGGTGGGCAGGTCGGCAGGATTATCCATCATGCTAGTTTCGCCGGCAGTGGTGGTAACACGATATACCACACTTGGCGAGGTTGCCAGAATATCCAGATTATACTCGCGTTCCAACCGTTCCTGTACAATTTCCATGTGTAATAAACCCAAAAAACCGACGCGGAAACCAAAGCCAAGGGCGGATGATGTCTCCGGTTCGTAGGTGATGGCGGCATCGTTTAATTGTAATTTTTCCAGTGCCTCGCGCAGTTCCGGGTAATCGCCACTATCTGTTGGGTATAACCCGCAGAATACCATCGGTTTTGCCTCGCGGAACCCGGGTAATGGCGTGGTGGCGGGATTAACGGCATCGGTAATGGTATCGCCCACCGGGGCATCGCTGAGTGATTTTATACCGGCGTGAATATAACCGACTTCACCGGCAACTAATTCATTGGTTGGGTTCATCCCCAGGGTGAAACGACCAACTTCCTGCACCTCGGCCACCTTGCCGATGGACATAATCTGAATCTTCATGCCCGGACGCAACACGCCATTGCGCACGCGAACATAACAGATTATTCCGCGGTATGGGTCAAAATGCGAGTCAAAAATCATTGCCTGTAATGGTGCGGTATAATCACCCTTTGGTGGAGGAAGATTTTTAACAATTGATTCCAAAATCTCGCTGATTCCGACGCCTTCTTTTGCGCTGCATTCGATAGCATCTTCACCAGGGATAGCCAGAGCATCCTCAATTTCGTCACGCACCCGGTCGGGGTCTGCCGCCGGAAGGTCAATTTTATTTATAACCGGGATTAATGTAAGTCCCTGTTCATTAGCCAGAATAGTATTCGCAACCGTCTGCGCCTCGACACCCTGTACTGCGTCTACCACAAGAATTGCGCCTTCACAGGCCGCCAGCGAACGGGAAACCTCGTAATGAAAGTCGACATGACCCGGGGTATCAATAAGGTTGAATTCGTATTCATTGCCATCCTGCGCTTTGTAGGTAATGGCGACCGCACTGGCCTTTATAGTAATGCCGCGTTCACGTTCCAGGTCCATCGAGTCAAGAATCTGCTCCGCTTTGTTACGGTCATTCATCATACCGGTGAATTCCAATAAGCGGTCAGCCAATGTCGATTTACCATGGTCGATATGCGCGATAATGCAAAAATTTCGTATTTTGGATTGTTCTATCATATATTTTACGCCCCTGACATATACCAGAGGTAGTGAATTATACCTGATATAAGGCGGAGATGTCCAGAAAATTAAGGATTATCAATTTTGCGAAACAGAATCTGTTTTGTACAGCAACAGGAATCTCGCTTAAGGTCACTTCAACATGTGCACTAACAGGTCGCATATCCATCAAAGCAACCTTTTTTATTTTTCACTTTAATGCTTATTAATCCGACCGATATGACTGATCTGACCGATTAATTATTATCAAAAACAAACAAAATATACATTACTGAAAACTTTTTTTAACGTTTTATTAAAATATGGCAAAAAAATGGAACTTTTGCGCCTTTATTTGCTACTAAACAAAAAGATTATATATTTTTTTCCTAAATAAAAAAGGGGAAAGATGTAAAAAAGGCGAATGTTTGTTTTATGCTTTCGTGTATAGATTCATCAGCAGTATTGGGAATTGATGCTTTTCGCGTAGTGGTTGAAGTTGACGCTTCGCCCGGCGAAGCGAAGTTTTTGTTGGTCGGTTTGCCGGATGCCGCGGTGCGGGAATCCGGCGAACGGGTGCGCGCCGCCATGCGCAATTCCGAGTTTAAATTCCCCGCCAATTCGCGTTTGGTCGTCAATTTAGCCCCTGCGGATATTCGCAAGGAAGGCCCGGGGTTTGACCTGCCCATCGCCATGGGGATTCTGATGGCTACCGGGCAAATAGAAATGGCAGATATAAACTCTTTCATGGTTACCGGCGAATTATCACTGGATGGTTCGATACGCCCGGTTGCCGGGGTGTTACCCATGGCACTGGCGGCGAAAGAACAAGGCAAAAAGTCATTAATTGTGCCTGCAGGCAACCTGCGCGAGGCCGCCGTTGTTGATGGGTTGGATATTTATCCGGTGGAAACATTGTCAGAGGCGGCAAGAGTATTCAATTATATAGCGGGACGTGAACCTGTACATGGCGGGGTAGAGTCATTTTCGCCGGAGGATGGCGTTTTTGATGTCGATTTATCCGAGGTGAAGGGGCAGGAATCAGTACGGCGGGCATTGGAAATAGCGGCGGCAGGCGGGCATAATATGCTGATGGTGGGGCCACCGGGCAGCGGAAAAACTTTGCTGGCGCGCAGATTGCCCACTATTCTGCCGGATTTAACCCTTGATGAATCGTTGGAGATAACAAAAATATATTCTATCGCGGGTATGTTAAACGCGGAAAGCGGGTTATTGCGCACACGGCAATTCCGCAGTCCGCACCATACCATCAGCACCGCAGGCCTGGTGGGTGGTGGCAGTTATCCGCGACCGGGAGA
Source organism: uncultured bacterium (assembly GCA_964573385.1). Classification (GTDB taxonomy): domain Bacteria; phylum Armatimonadota; class Hebobacteria; order CAIYQO01; family CAIYQO01; genus JBAXQQ01. The sequence goes on along the minus strand of CAZNLA010000143.1, from coordinate 3,617 downwards.
AATATCACTCAGTCATCACGGCGTATTATTTCTGGATGAGTTCCCGGAGTTTGACCGCAGAACACTGGAAGTTATGCGGCAACCATTGGAAGATGGACTGGTGACAATATCGCGCGCGGCGGCAAACCTTACATATCCGGCGCGTCTGCAGTTGGTTGCATCAATGAATCCATGCCCATGCGGATATCTGGGTGATACAGTGCAACGTTGTTCCTGCAGTCCTATCTCCGTTGAAAAATATCAATCACGAATAAGCGGTCCCATTCTGGACCGATTAGATATTCATGTTGAAGTGCCACGGTTGAATAAAGACGAATTGATGTCAAACCGACCGGGAGAAAGTTCCGCGGCAGTACGGGCACGGGTAATGCACGCGCGGTCAAAACAAACTCAGCGTTTTAACAACACACCGGTGAAAAATAACGCGCAGATGCGACCGAAGGATATGAAATTATTTTGCCACATGCACGATGATGCCCAGGCATTGTTGCGTAACGCGATTGATAAACTTTCATTATCTGCCCGCGCATATGACCGGGTGCTGAAGTTGGCCAGAACAATAGCCGATTTGGACGACGCCGACAAAATTGGCATGCCGCATATTGCGGAAGCGGTGCAATACCGCAGTATGGATCGGAAATATACAAAAAGATAAAGAACTTTTAATAAAAAATATTTTAATCAGGACTAAAGTGACAGATTATTGTAAAATCAGATGGTATTATCTTTAAATCAAGGGGTTTTGTGTTGAGTAGAATAGAAAATAAATTTACAGAATGCAATGCACGTAACGAAGGCGCATTAGTAATATACATCATGGCCGGGGACCCGGATTTTGACCGTGGCATTACCGCGTTGCGGGCAGTTGCCGACGGCGGCGCAGATGTTATTGAACTGGGCGTCCCGTTTTCTGACCCGATGGCAGATGGCAGAGTAATTGAACAGGCGGCATTACGGGCATTAAAGTCCGGCATTTTTTTACCGCAGATTTTTGAAATGGTCCGTCAATTTCGCCAAAATTACGAAACACCGATTTTACTGATGACATATTGGAATCCGATTTTGCAATATGGCATAGAACGCGCCTGCACGGATGCAAAAACCGCAGGTATAGACGGATTTTTAATTGTGGATTTACCGCCGGAAGAAGCAACAGCATGGCTGATAGAGGCGAAACATTACAAACTTGATACCATTTTCCTGTTGGCACCTACCAGTCCTGATAAACGCATAAAAATAGTGACCGAACAGGGTAGCGGATTTGTATATTGTATCAGTCGGTTGGGTGTGACCGGGGTACAGAGCGAATTACCCCCGGATCTGTTTAAATTAATTGATAATATTAAATCGATAACTGACAAACCTGTCGCGGTAGGTTTTGGCATTGGCACCCCGGAACAGGTACGGGATGTATGCACCCACGCGGATGGCGCAATAGTCGGTAGCGCCCCGGTAAAAGTAATAGCGGAGAATGCGGATGGCGACCTGTATGGCGCCTTAAAATCGTTCGTTATAGAATTAAAAGAAGCAACAAAGAAATAAAAAAGTGAGGTAATTTTCATGGCATCGTCATCAACAAAAGGCACCGGTCACCCGGCCAAAGATAGAGACAAAGCTCTTGACCTGGCATTAGGGCAAATTGATAAAATGTTTGGTAAAGGCACTGTAATGCGATTAGGCGAAATGTCATCGCGCATTCAAACTGAAGTAATCAGTACCGGTTGTCTGCCATTGGATATTGCTTTGGGCGTAGGCGGAATCCCCCGGGCACGAATTATTGAAATATACGGCAATGAATCTTCCGGTAAAACCACCCTTACCTACCATGTAATCGCTGAAGCACAGAAAACAGGCGGCACATGCGCGTTTATTGACGCGGAACACGCGCTTGACCCTGCATACGCGGCAAAATGTGGCGTAAATGTAGATGAATTACTCCTCAGCCAACCTGACAGTGGTGAACAGGCATTGGATATCGCAGACTTGTTAGTGCGCAGTGGCGCAGTGGACTGCCTGGTAATTGACTCTGTTGCTGCACTGGTACCACAGGCGGAATTAGACGGTGAAATGGGTGACAGCCAGGTAGGTTTGCAGGCCAGACTGATGTCTAAAGCGCTACGCAAATTAGCCGGGTCACTGAATAAAAGCCGTTGCTGTGCAATTTTTATCAACCAGATTCGCGAAAAAGTCGGCATCATGTTCGGCAACCCGGAAACAACCCCCGGTGGTCGCGCCTTAAAATTCTGGTCATCAGTACGTATCGAATTACGTCGTGTTGAAAATATTAAAATTGGCACCGATATCGTAGGAAGCAGAACCCGGGCGAAAATAGTGAAAAACAAAGTTGCCCCACCATTTAAACAGGTAGATTTTGATATCTTATACGGCACCGGCATTAGCCGGGGCAGTGGAATATTGGATTTAGGAATTTCATTCGATATCATCACAAAATCCGGCGCGTTTTTCAGTTACAACGACGTCCGTATCGGCCATGGCCGCGAAAACGCCCGTCAGTATTTGGACGAAAATGATGCCATCGCCAGTGAAATTGAAGCGAAGATTCGGGAAATTGCAATGGCACCCACCGCGGAACCATTATTAACTGTCATTGATGACGAAGAGGAAGAGCCAGAGGAATAGAATTAGATTTAGATTTATTAACCACGAAACACACGAAGGGCACGAAAAAGATTATTTACAATTTAATACTTTATGAAGATATTAAATCAGTATTTATTTTTCGTGTCCTTCGTGTATTTCGTGGTTAAATTAATTCCTGGTTACCGTATGATTTTAATAAAGGTCACTTCGACAGGCTCAGTGACCAATATTTTCTTACTCCATAACTTTTCCGTTCACTACTGCCTGTGCTATATTTTTCCAGTCATTATTTCTTTCTACCCGCCAATTTATGCTATCCGGGGCATCGACATGAATATCGATTATATCGCCTTTTAATTTCCATGCTACGGTAATATTTCCGCTTGCGGTCCAGACTGTTCCCCTGGCCCATGTTAATCCTGTTGCCGGGTGCGGTGTTATTGTCACCTGTTCACCAGCAATTGCCGTGGGTACTACCCCCAGCACTGAACGACTGAACAGATAAATTGGTCCGGCAGACCAGGCGTGGCAATGACTTCTGGTTGGGTGTTCTGCCTGTTCCCACCCGCGGAATGTTTCCCAGCAGGTGGTGGCACCACAATCCAGCATATCCTGCCATTTATCGCGGGTAATTGCCAGGGCACTGGCAATTTTGCCTTCTTTTTCCAACGCTTCCATAAAAAACTGCAGAGCAAACGGACTGCCCACCTTAACCATGTCGGCAGGTGGTGTTAATACATTCCGCAATGCGGCAACGCGTGCCGCGTTATCCGGCAATACATCATACAGCAAGGCCAACGCGCTTGTATGCTGACTGGTTGAATTACTAATTTCACCATCGTTATGAATAGAATCCGGGTAGCTTCGTTTTTCATCGTTCCATAATGGCAACACCGCGGCACGGGTAGCAGCGTTAAAGTTTTGTAACCATTCCCCATCATCACCTTTCAGCACATCATTACACTTTATGGAAGCATCAATCGCGCCTGCTAAAAACAGCGAATTATGAATCACTG
>CAZNLA010000142.1:0-11549 GCA_964573385.1 uncultured bacterium | reverse complement strand
ACAAATGCCGGAAATAGGTAAGTTTATTACATGATTTTTTATCTTAACGCCTATGCGGGAACACCCTTACCCTTATACACATTTATTAAATTTTCATATTTAGACATATTAGCTGGCATATCATGGGAGGGCAGTTGTACTCAACTGCCGCGATAGTGTATTTATTAAAAATCAGAACAGAATTAACGACAAATATGGTGATTATTAACAGTACCATCCAATGAAAATTGTTACCAGATCACTATTTATATTAAACATCCGGTTATACCATGGCAGTTGAGTACAACTGCCCTCCCAAATGCCTTATGTTTTGTAATTAACATGCTAAATAAATTCATATAATCAAAATGTGTATAAGGGTGAGGACGTTGCCGTGGGTGATTTTATAATAGATATTTACGCTCTGTAAGAGCATAATTCCTTTTATACGAGGAATTGTGCCCCAACAGGGCGTAAAACAGAATTTAATATCAGACATTTTACAAATAAGATTGTATGGAGTTATGTTGAATACTATGCAGGAAAGCCTCCCTCTTTGAGGGAGGTGTCACCGCAGTGACGAAGGGAGTAAAGCGTAACAGATTTATTTTATGATGGAAATTACATACTTGTCCAATTTATTTGAATTAAACTCAAGCAATTGCAATACCCAATTATATCATTTTTTTTCTGTACGGAATGCCGTCCCCGGCATTCCTCTTTGAGATAGAAACTCTCTATTAACGGAATGCCGGGGACGGCATTCCCTACAATTAAGACAGGTTTTGCAATTACCTCATTTATTTAAACAAATATGAAATTGAACAAATATTCTCTGAAAAAATATAGAAAAATATTTATATATTCTGTATAATTGTGACAATAAATGTATCAAATAATCACGTTTTTATTAATAATATCAGTAATTTTTGCATCTTACAGCATTTTTATAGTGTGGAAACATCGTCATAATGCCGGAAGTGGCGAATTAATAATTATGCTGGTAATGAATATCATCTGGAGCACTTCATCTTATTTTGAATTATCTACCTATACCATAAATGAAAAATATTTCTGGACAAAAATGGAGTATCTCGGCAGTTCCATGATGTGTACCATCTGGTTTATCTTCATCATGAAATACCTGAGTTTACGTATACAATTTCTGCAAAACCGCAAATGGATATTGCTTATTATTCCATTTATAACCTTGATTCTGGTATGGACAAACGAATATCATTTATTAATTCATGCTAAGATGCACTTAATTTCTACCCACGGTTTAAGGATTCTCGCTATTGATAGTTATGGTCCGGTATTTTATATATTTTTAACATATAGCTGGATTATGATGATTGCTGCTATCTTTATCTGTTTTTTTTCTGCAACATTAAACCGTTCAGTATCAAAAAAACAACAGCAAATACTCGCATATACAGTTCTCATCCCCTTAGCGTTTAATGTCTTATATTTCACCCGTATGGGAGAAATTAAATATTTTGACCTTACCCCGGTATCTTTCTCATTTATGGGACTATTATTAAGTTACGCGCTTACCAAATACAAACTGGTTGACCTGTCACCGGTTGCTATCCATACCATCTTTGAGCATATTATGGACGGCATTATTGTCTTAAATGGAAAACACAAAGTGATGGAAATTAATCCTGCCGGTAAAAAAATATTACGAATAAATAATGATATTATATATGATGGCGATATCTATACCCTCATACCAGATCTACCGAAATTCAATGAGAACGATGATAATAAAATGGGCTACAGTTTAATAATAGGTGATTCCTGGTATGAAATAAATATCTCAAAGATGCACCATGACAACATCCTGCGGGGTTGGGTATTAACCCTGCGCGATATAACAACGAAAAAAGATATGGAAGAAAAGCTTCATCGTCTAGCATTTTATGATATCACCACTAATTTACCAAACCGGATGCTATTCTTTAATCGTCTTAATTCAGAACTCATGCGTATACAAAGAACAAACAAAAAAATTGCCATCCTGTTTATTGACATTGATGAATTTAAAACTATTAACGATACCATGGGGCATGAAACCGGTGATATTATACTGCGTGTAACTGCGGAAAAATTGCACCATTGCATGCGCGAGACAGACATGGCAGCCCGTATCGGCGGTGACGAATTTCTGATAATGCTCACTGACATAACCGAAGAGCATTACGTTGAAAACTGCGCCAAACGCATACTTGCAGAAATAGCTAAACCAATAATGATCGCCGACAATTCTATATCAACCTCTGTGAGCATCGGTATAATAGTCACCTCCGACAACTTCACCTGTGCAGATACTTTAATACGCAATGCTGATGAAGCAATGTATGCGGCAAAAGAAAATGGTAAAAACCAATTTTCATGGTATAAAACAAACAGTAGCACTCCACAAAGCATCACAGATAATGCAAATAATACCCTTCCGGCAAACTAATTTCATTATTTTTTCGTAATAACCACTTATCACCCTTGACAATCACCGCGTAACCCGTCATAATTGATTTGTCACTGCGGGGTGGAGCAGCCTGGAAGCTCGTCGGGCTCATAACCCGAAGGTCGGGGGTTCAAATCCCTCCCCCGCTACCATTATTAAAGAAGGTCTCTATTTTTTAGAGGCCTTTTTGTTTTTGGTGCATTAATTACTATTTACTTTAAGAAGGTTGATAATGCCGTATATACTTCTTTATAAATTATTCCCGAACATCGCTGAGAAAGAAACACATACAGTAATTGTTCCTCCTGGAATTGTCAGTCTATTGCCAACAGACAAATATTCGTTCTGCGAGATGTTTTGTGATGAATCGGGTTATGATTGCAGACGTGTGATGTTCTCAGTAGCTTCTAATCGAAATAACAATATTCTTGCGGTAATTGCATACGGTTGAGAAACTCCGGAATTTTATACTAACAGGTTGAACTATAACGACCCAATTTGCTTGCCGAAACAATAGGACCAACACTTAATACAGCAAGCCCACAATCACCATTTGCACCGATTCTATTAGACTTATTAAAAAAAATGCTACTTCCAGATAAAGCATACATTGAACGCGTAAAAAGACATTACAAAATGTTTCGAAATAGGATTGATAAGATTAAGTGAACATATATAAAATGAGTGAAAGATGTTTAACAATGCATAGAAACAGTTTAATACATAACCTGTCCCTGTATATAGAAAGACTGCTTGCAAAAGGAGAAGAAGCTGATACTCAATGTGATAAGTGTGATGAACGTTTTCCTCTATGGGACGAATTGGAAAAGAAGTTTGCTAATAAAGAAATTCATAATCGTGTAGAGAAACTTCAAGCAGAAGACATCATACAATTAGACTCACGTCGAAAAGGAAAATTGCTAGTTCTTGATGTCGGTGCTCGAATTACAAGTGCAAGTCAAAAATGGTACGAGATCCCTCAAGAGGAAGATGATGGCATCGATATCGTTGTCGAATTTACTGATGAGGAAAATAATGGAATTGGTAAAGGACTTTGTTTGCAATTAAAAGCTGGAAACTCTCACCTTAAAAAGCGGAAAAGAGATGGTGTCGAAATTTTTTCAATCAAGAAACAGCGATGGATAAAAACTTGGATGATCCAACCTTTTCCCGTTATGTTAGTGATAGGTACATTCTCCGAAGATAATTCACGAATCGTCGGAAGAGATAAGTTGGAATTTAATAACGTTCGTTGGATGGAAATTAGCAGTGTCCTCAAACGTTTAAGTGCGAATGGAACTAAGGTGGTAAATCAGATTGAATTCAAAGGTGAAAGATTAGATATGGACAGTGTGCACCGATGGAAGACTAAAATATTAGAATCTGATATAAATAACTAATATCAGATAAGTTTACATTTGCTGATATTTTTATTATTTTTTCACAGTCACCTGTCTCGGAGTTTTGCACCTATTAGTTCTGTTTTAGCAAATATATATGCTCTATCATAAGCAAATAAAGCGACAGAGGTTCGTATAGAGTCTCCCGCATTGTGTTTAGCCGTTTTCCTCAGGCAGTATAGGATGATCGTGAGTTGAACAGATAATCAACAGCCTTGTTACCTATAAACATTCCGTGAAGGAACATCTCATCGCTACAACTTTAGCTTCCTGCATACTCTCTTATTTATCAAAAAGAAGGAATAATTAGGCTATATGTCGTAATTTAGACAAGTTAAACCACTATATTGGAGGAATACCATGAGCACTTCTTGGGTCGAATCTCTATTCGAGTTGGATAGCCCATCGGCACGTCATCAACGAGATATCGATAATCATTACCATATGGAAAAAGCAGCCAGCAATTTGAGCCAATTAGTAAACCTTCAATCTACTTCTTTTGCTATACAAGCCAATGCCAATAGAGAGGCAAATAGTCAGTTAGCTGGAATTAATCATGAAATTGATGGCATCAATTCAGCATTTAGTGAGTTAGGTATTGAAATGGGAAATATCTCACAAGAGCTGAATCATCTTCATTCGACAGCACAGCGAAATGAGGAAATACTTTGGCAAATCACGGATTTACTTGACACTCATTTAACAACCATTGCTAGACAAATGATGACACAGCAGATGCAACTCGAGCAAATCTCCGAAATATTGCGTCAACCCCTTGAATCGCAAGTCCAGGAACTACGCCGTCATGCTAACGAGGCAATGATTAACGGAATGACTTCAATTGGAAAGCGGAGACAGGAATGGTATCGTGATGCAATAATACTATTAAAGACAGCAGTCGATAATCCTATTGGGAAACAAGATTATGTTGCCTGGTTCCAAATCGGCTGGTTACTTTGGAAAGCAGATAATACCTTATCTGAGGCTGAAGATTGTTTTGCTCGTGCATCTCGACTGGCTTCGTCAAAAAAAGATGACTACTATATTCTGGCTTTACGTCATTTAGCCTATCTTCAATATTTACAGGGACATTACACGGATGCCATTAATACAATGCAGGAAGCTATGATGACAAGCCGTGATCCATTTTTACTCTTTGATGCATCTCGCTATTTCGCAAAAACGCATAATCCCCAAAGCGCGATTCCATTAGCTGAAGAAGCTATTCGAAATAATCCATTGTTTCTTATCAGCCTTCAATCAGAAATAGATTTTAAATCTATTTCTACTGACGTGGATTCACTTATAAACAGACTAACTAAGGAAGCACGGGAGCATGCAGAAGATTCTGTTTCCATGTGGATACAAGTAATTGTTAATATTAATCAGTGGGGTAAATTATTAGAGGTTCCGTTATTGATATGTACTGCATATGACATCGCAAGAGCAACATTAGCTAAGAAATCCATAAATGATGCCATTTATTTCCTTGCTCTTACTATTCAGGAAAAGGCACAGAAGGCACCTAAAGAAATATATGATAATATCAAACCTCAATTAATCGAAATAAAGAATCAGCGAATAAAAGAATTATCAATTTGTCAAGATAATATACATAATATACAAAGCATTTTTGAACAGGAAAAAAGGGGAATGTCGAAAGAGATGACGGTGAGAATATTAAATGTGGAAAACATAAACAAAAAAATACCAATGGGATTTCATATTTCAACTTCTGTAATTACATCATTAATCTTTTCAATCATCTTTTTATTCGTTTATATGGATTATAACGAACATCCTAACATACCATTAGTATTATTTTCCAGCTGGTTTTCTCCTGTGTTTATTTGGTTAACTATTGTTTTTTTATTAAATCGCCATATCACTCATAATAATCAAGATACCGTGTCTAATATCGAAACTGAATATGCAAAGAATATTGCTGAAAAAGAAGCGCAGATGAATCTACTACTTAAAGAATCTGAATTAAAAATTCAGGAAGCAGAAAAACGTTTACAACTAGTAAATGGGTATTTATTAAGTATTCAGAAATAAGGGATAGCAGGTGATCTGTCAACCAGAATCTAAAATTGACCCACTTTAGGGGGTAACCGGAAACGAAAATTGACCCATTTGCAATTATTACACTCGTAAAAAAGTTGCAAACTATAAATTTCTTCTTTACCCCTTTGCCACGCTGGTCGGTGGTTGGGAGCGAGGTGGCTGTTCTTTAATTGAGCGTTGGGATACCAGGTAGACAACCATTGTTGTTAGTACTCTGCGAGTAACAGGCTGGCTAGCGTGGGGTGAAGATGAAATCGGACATGCTAACGCTAATTCCTCAAGTGCTTTCAGCCATACCAGGCCGATGTTGGCCATCAATAATATTGCCAAATTGAGTGAACGTAAGCAGGAAATCGCCGCGTAACGGCGAATAATAATTCAGACGTTTGAAGTGGTTAACACAATTTCCACCACTTGCCCTGCTTTAAGGACGCCGCCATAAGACACAGGCATAGTAATAAAGGGGAGAAAGGGAATGGGAGCAATACATGATGCCGTTGAGGCTGGTGATGTGCTGAAAGTTAAGCATTTACTTGATGTCGTACCTGAACTGGTTAATGATACTGATGTTTACGCTTGGGGAATAGCTGGGGCATCGATTATGGTAGGTGGATTTACACCGCTACACATAGCTTGCCAAGTTGGCGAAAAGGCTATTGTCGAGTTACTTCTACGAGCGGGAGCCGATGTTAACGCGAAAAACAAAATGGATGAAACCCCTATATATTTCTCATTTACGGCTAGAAGTCTCGACCGTAATGGAACTACACTTGTTGAATTGTTATTAGACGCTGGTGTAAACGTCAACACCCCTTGTTTCGGATTCGGCAAATATCCTCTTCATGTGGCAGCAAAATCAGGTAATATCGCAGTCATTGAGGTATTATTAAACCATGGTGCGGACCCTAATCTCAATGATTCACAAGGAAGAACTACACTCGACTCTGTTGATGGCCTTGTTCGCAACAGAGATAAAGTCATCGAGATTCTTAAAAGTCATGGAGGTGTTAATACTAATAAGGCAATAGTCACAAAAGAGCGGATATGTGACACCGGAAGCACAGGCTGTCTGGTTGTTATTACTATACTCGCTTTTGTGATAATACTCCCAGTAACAGTCTTACTAACCCACTGAGGAAAATAATAGCGATTACCTGTTAGTCTCATAAATACATATGAGCATAGAATCTGGCTCTCACAGCGTATAGTCGGTGGTTGGAAGCGGGGTGGCTGTTCTTTAACTATTCGTAAGGCAATTATCACATTGGTGGTTACCATTTAATAATCAACAGCGTATAATTATAGTCCAGTGGATATTGAATCAGTTTGCGAAATGTAATATTATGAAATGTCCATAAAATATGAACAACATCAATTCACGAACGAAGGAGAACTATCATGGAAATAGTAATATTTATTATAGTACTTGTAATTATTATCTATCTATTCAAGCCGGTTAATGAATTTCCTGATCAAAAACGCAAACAAAATCAGCAACGAATACGAGATCGTAATTCTTACCTTCGCGATCATCCTATTGAAAATGAATTCTTTCAACGTTTGAAGAAAATACATTTTGATCATTGGATATTAGAAAGTGAAAGTGGTAATGTATATGGATATACTCAATATTCCTTTCGTGTAACAATAAACAATGGAACGATTATTTCAATCAGAATAAACCATGAAATGGAAGGTCCTCACATTTCGCACATAGGTGATATTCGTATTAAAAATTTTGCTATATATATAGATGACACATTTATTTCTAGTGATGTTATTTTTGGAAAGATTGTCCGAGAATATCTCAATCCTGTTAGAGAAAGACATCTATCCCTTCAATTAAAAGAGATGAAAAGACAACAAGTTCATAAAGACAACGAAGAACATAATAGAAGAATTGAAGAGCATAATAGAAGAATTGAAGAAGATAAAAAGAAAAAAGAAGCTATAAAGAAGCTCTAATATGTGAACCGGCATTCAAAATTGATCCACTATCGGCATATAGAATTGACCCACTTTTAGTAATTAAATTTATAAGTTGTTTCCTGTTTTCATTCTCCAGTTTTGATTTTATCTTTTAATAATGGTGGGTCAATTTTAGATGCCGATTACTCCCTTCACTGGGTCAGTTATGCGTGCCGGTTCACATATTACACCGATGAATCTAATTGGCAGAGTAACGCACTATATGCATACCTAACTATTTCATCTTTCAATATTTCCTGGATTTGTAGGTGATAGGAAGCGAGATATATTTTCTTTATTCACACATTAAGATACCACAAAACGAACCAGTAACTCATGGTGAGTTCTGCTACAACCGGAATGTTATTATTTGACTGCAGTGGTATATTTTTATTCTGCGCAATCATCAGCATCTCTTGTCAACAGTATGGATAGAGAGTAAAAAATGTCCAAATTCGCCTTTTACATTATTTTCTCAGTATCGTTTGGTCTACCATTTTCTAACCGCCGGAGTTTCTCCGGCGGTTTTTTCGTTTAATATTAGAAGGTAACTGATTAAACAGTTATAAGACATTCGTAGCGGAAATAAGGTAATTCACAACGATTTTCCAGCAAATTTAGACATGAAAGCTGTGGACAACTTCAACATGCGAAATCCCACTGTTTTTCTATTTTTTAGCCATTTTCTCTCTCTTTTTCTCTGGATTCTATAAATAAAAAATCATCAGCCGTCCACAGCTTTTACGCTCAATATACATTATATCGAAAATAGGCTTCAAATATCGATTGAATGAGCGGGTGATACTGGGTCGCATTCTTTTGCAACATTGACGAGGTTCGGGAGGCAGTGCTACAATTTAGGCAGGATAATAAGCGTTTATGGCGGGTTGAGAAGTTGGGTTTCATGACGCCGCTGGAAGCCCGGCAATGCTATGAAAATAAGCTATCAAAACAGGCAGCGACATGAGCTAAAGTTGTGTCCAAACTATCGGGTGCGACACAAACAGGATTTATTATTATGATAACTCGAACATGTATCAGCAAAGCGTTTCTTTACTCATTGTGTTTTATAATTCTTGCCTTCAACTGTGTCACAACATTTTGCTATGCTGTTAATAATGGTAAAAAGCCAAAAATAGACCACCATGTTCCACCAGTAGTAAAGAAAGAAAAAAGCAATGTAGTTTATATTTGCAAAAATTCACTTGCACCTGAAGGGTCAGGATGCCTGATTTCTTCGTCAGGCTTGTTATTAACAAATTGGCATGTTGTTTTAAAGCAGATTTCTAATAATAAAAATTATCATATTAAAGTAGATTGGGCACCATGGGGAATAAAGAATGAAGGCACTGTGATATATGTTGCTCCTGAATTTGACTTAGCTTTGATTAAACTTGATAAAGCACCGGACAGCGAAGGGATTAGATTTGCCGAGAAAGTTCAAATCAACGACCGTATTTATCCAATAGGATTCACAAGTGGAAAGCTAGAAGGAGCAACAAGAAGGTGGTGGGGAAAAGTGGGTGGTGTGCCTAAATTAGGTATAGAACCACCATTAGAACATAGTGAATTACTTAGTACGATAGATACTGGTAATATAATTATGGAAGAATTATATTCCTATGAAAATACTTGGAGAAATCCTCCTCTTGGTTATACAAAAGAATCATGGACAATATATATAGATCAAGCATTAGCAATTATAGATAAGGCTCATTTACGGCAGCCACTGACTTCAGATCAACAATTACAAGTATTTAAATCGACGGCTTGGGTTACTGGTGGACAAAGTGGCGGTCCTTGCTTAGGAGAGGATGGCAGATTGATTGCTCTTAATCATGCTGCCACCTGGACGAAAGGTACATTTAATGAGAGTCTACATATTCCTTTGGATATTATCAAACTGTTTATTGTCGGTATTCAAGATAACGGGGAAATTAACAGACCAATTATTAAGAAATTTGACGAAATAGGAGGTGCCAAAGTCACCGGTCTTTCATACGCTTTAGACGGACATCCTTTTGTTAAGAAACGTGGGAACGGAGTTATTCAAGAATTTCGCATGAACGGTCACGACAGCGGAATAGCACTACACAACGGAATGGATAAAGCATATTGGATACACGGTGCAATCTGGGCACGTTGGTCATCAAGAGGTGGCCCATCTTACATTGGATACCCTGTATCAGATGAATATGATGTAGATGAAGGACGTCAACAGGACTTTGAGAGAGGAACACTTACGTGGGTAAAGGCCATTAATACTGTCTTTCTAACACCTAATATTACGCCACCTCCAGCAGCACCAGATGGTATTCTTACCACAGTTCATGGATATGCAGCTCCTGCTGGCAACACACTTTTACCTTTACGCGGAATTGCAGAATGGTGCAATGCGTTAATGACATATGATGTAAAATCAAAGACAATCTTTTGCGAAGGTTCTGATATCAACATCAATCTCACTCTCGGTGGCAAAGAAGCCATAGTAGTTAGTCGAAATGGAACGCGAACAATATCACTCGCTCAACCAGTGACTGAAATTGACTGTGTAATATTGGTTCCACTGCACTCGATTTGTGAAGCCTTTTACGTTAAAGTAACCCCCTTCATAATAAGTGGCTATGGAGATGCAAAGGTGAGAGTGGTAAAGATCAGTGAATTCACAAAAACCGGCCTTATTTTCATCCATGATGTCCCTCCATCTGATGTTAACGCCATTCGGCAGTTACTCCGCATAAGCAAAGATTCCGGCTTAAAAGATTACAAAGACAAAACTACTATTATCTATATTTATAATCCTTATCAAAATTATGTTAAAGCAGATTGTTACATGTTCGGTTATAGTGATGATTCGAAATGGGATTGGTGTGATGGTTGGGAGTTGTTGCGAAAAAAAGGACCCGATAAATGGGAAGTACTTTTTAGTGGAAGTGATACAAGTGAATTACATAATGATTTACGTAAAATAGGAGTTTCTAAAAACGTATTGGCACATTATGATATTCAACCCTATTAATATTTCATTTATTATCAATTATAACATCAGCAAAAAGTTGAAAAAAGATAAAAATCTTCTTTAACCGTTTCCTGTAAAGGTCGGGGGTTGCCTTCGGGTCATTTCTTCTTTAACTATTCGTATGCATACCTCGAAGCCAACCACTGACTTTTGAAAAAATATGGTTATATTTATGCTGTAAAAACTGCCTGAAAATGCCAGCTTTTTGAGCGTGGAACGGGGATTTTCTGGCGAATACCGCTTCTTTAACTATTAACTGCGTGCCCCCGCTACCATTATTAAAGAAGGTCTCTATTTTTTAGAGGCCTTTCTCTTTTGGTGAAGCGGGTATACCTCGTAGCAATATATTAAAGAAGATTCTTCAATTTTACTCTCAAAAAACAACAAAATTCACAAATTTCATGGTCGGAGGTTGCCTTCGGGTGAAAATAAACATTTGGCGTAACTTTATTTCTACCAAAATGCCGAATTCTTGTTTAACTGGCAAGGCTAACCCGCTACCAATATGTGCTAAAATTTTATGGATAATATATTGATAACAAAAAACCGGCTGATTATTTAATATACCAGCCGGTTTTATTTGCGATTTTATTAAAAACTATTTAAGCACTTTCAATTTGCCTAACTCGTCGATAAAGAAAAATTC
>CAZNLA010000141.1:0-11584 GCA_964573385.1 uncultured bacterium | reverse complement strand
TGTTTATATGGGAAGGCAGTGACCCGGTATGGTGGGCGCGCAACCGTATGAATGGATGGTATACACCGGTGCCGGAATATATGGGCGGACATGTAAATTACGGCCTGTTTGTCCATACATTTTATACCCTGGTACCACCGAAAGAGTTCTTCGCGGAGCATCCTGAATATTACAGCGAAGTTGATGGGGTGCGACGGCACGAAATGGGACAAATATGCCTTACCAACCCGGATGTGTTGAAAATAGTGACGGAACGTGTGCTGAAATTAATGCGGGAAAATCCCCGGGATTTCATTTATTCAATATCTCAAAACGATTGGGAAAACCCATGTATGTGCCCAACCTGCGCTGCCTTAGTGGAAAAAGAAGGTGCGCAATCCGGCCCATTAATCCATTTTGTAAACGCTGTTGCGGAAGCGACATCACGTGAGTTCCCGGATAAGTTGATTGATACACTGGCATACTGGTATACCCTTGACGCGCCAAAATATGTTGTCCCCCACCCCAATGTGCGGGTGCGCCTTTGTTCTATCCGGTGTTGCCAGGCACATGAATATGGTACCTGTGACCATCCGGAAAGTGCCCGTTTTCTTCGCGCTCTGGATGACTGGGGACGGGTTACCAAACAGATGTATATTTGGCATTACTGCACTGATTTCGCAAACTATCCATTACCAATGCCGAACTTTGATGAAATTCATGACAATATAAATCTTTATAATCGACGCGGCATTTACGGGGTATTCATGCAGGGGATGGGTGAAGACGGCGGATGTGCCGAATCGATGGCCTTGCGCGCATTTATCATCAGCAAATTGTTGTGGAACCCAAATCAACCAGTTTGGCCGTTAATAGATGAATTTTTAACCGCTTATTACGGCGATGCTGCCACTGATGTACGAAAATATCTTGAAATTTTTCACGACCAGGCACGTAACGACCGCAATCTGCACCCAAGCCTATACGACCCGTCGTCTTCCGCATTATTTGACGGTGATATTCTGGCAAAGGCTAACGCGGTACTGGAAGAAGGCGAAAAAAAGGTCAGTGGCATTCTGCACCAACGGGTTCATCTGTTACGCAACGGCCTTACCTACGCACGGTTGATGCGTAAAAGTACAAAATTTAAACTGGATGGTGACCTGTACCGATGTGAATCGGCGACAACCGACCGGCAGGAATTGATAGCTTTAATTAATGACTTCCGTAATGCTGGTTCGCTGCAAATACGGGAAAGCGAATCAATTGACACCACAGAAGATAAATTGCGGAACCGTTTTGAGGAACACCCGGTTGTATGGTTGGAAGATGATAAAAACAGAATCGCCATTTTCCCGAATCTGGGTGGACGTTTACTTGAATGGAATTGCCATAACCGGCAATGGTTGGCACAACCCGACCCGGAAAATATCTGGATGCCGTACCCCATGTCAGAGGGATACGCGGAAATGGTGCAAACCGGCGCATACAGTTATAACGGTGGCGCGGAACGATACGAATGTAAATGTGAAAATGACAACATTGCGCTTTATACCACCACAGCCAATGGAATTTTAATGTCACGAAACTATAAATTGCAAAATGGTACCCTGATTATCGACAGTCAATTAGTTAACAAAAACGATATAGCTATATCCGCCACATGGGGTGCAGGATTGCATCTGTTGGCAGAAAATGGGGATACAACTGTAATGCAGAAATCCGGTGAAACGGTATACAAATGGTCTGATATTGCCGATGGACTGGACGTTGCGCAAGTTCTTGAAGGGTGTCATTGCCCGACAGAAAAATGGCAGGTTAATGTAGATGGTTTTACCATAACCCATAAATTTGAAGACTGTATCGCGCGCGCTATCATTGGTAAAATGGGACGTACCGGATGCCTGGCACTTGATTTACGCACAGAATCCATATTGTTACAACCCGGCGAAAAAATAACTATGCATCAGGAAATAAAGATAGAACAAATCAACAGGTAACAGCTTTTATCTTTTCACGGTTATTAGACTTGTCCGCAAATAATAAGTGAGTAGATTTTGTGGCTATTTTTCAGTCAGACAAGGCGTGTTTTTCACACATTATCAAACTGATAAACGTGAAAAGCACAACGATGTATGGCAGGAAAAGAGTCCGAAAGATACCGCTTATTATTTGCGGACAAGTCTATTTATGAGGTTTTATAATGACAACTATTTTTGAACCAGCACGCGAATTGCCAATATGGGCAGATGTAGATATTTGTGTCATCGGCGGTTCCTGCACCGGTGTTTTCGCCGCTATACGCGCGGCACGTTCAGGCGCGTCTGTAGTGATTATAGAACGTACCAACTGTTTTGGCGGTGTGGCGACTAACGGACTGGTGCTGGTTTGGCATACTTTTCTGAATACTGTCTTTAATAAAAGCATTATCGCCGGATTATCACAGGAGGTAATAGACCGCTTAATAAAACGTGATGCAGTTGAAACATCAGAAACAGACAGTAATGTGGGTTTTCGCTTAAATACTGAAGAGTTGAAGATAGAACTTGATATGATGGTACTGGAAAATCGCATTACCCCGATGCTGCATACCCATGGATGCCAGGTTATAATGAACGGCAACATGATATCCGCAATAGCCATTGAAAATAAAGATGGTCGTGGCGCTATCCGCGCTAAGTTTTTCATTGACGCCACCGGCGATGGTGATATATCTATACTAGCGGGTGTACCATTTATTGAACGTGACAACATACAGCCACCCACCACCTGCGCTAAAGTGAGGAACTTCCGCCAAGAAGGGGCTAATTTTGCCGATATTTATCGCGAGCATCATGCGGAATTTGGTTTGTCCCCGGATTCAGGATGGGATTCGCACCTGCCTGGGATACCGGATACGCAAATGGTTGCGCAGATGCACGTCTTTGGCGCCAATACCGCCCACGCGGAACAACTGACCCATGCCGAAATAGAAGGACGCCGGCAGATACGTGGCATTATGGATATGCTGCGGAAATACGGACCGATGGGTAATGATATATCACTTGTTCAATTAGCATCATATATCGGTACCCGGGAAACCCGCGTTATGCAAGCGAAACACTGCCTGACAGAAGAAGAGGTTTTAAATGGCGTACGGTTCTCCGATGCAATCGCCAACGGCAGTTACCGGGTGGATGTGCACGCACCGGAAGGCGGTGGATTTTTATTCAAATACCTGGACGGCACCACCCTGTTTGCCCATAACAATGGATGCCAAACCGGACGATGGCGCGAAGAAATAGCGGAAGACCCGACATTTTACCAGATTCCCTACCGTTGCCTGTATCACCCTACCCGACCAAACCTGCTCTTCGCCGGACGTATGATATGTACTGACCGCGGTGCATTTGGCGCTATCCGGGTGATGGTAAACCTGAACCAAACCGGCGAGGCCGCCGGAACCGCAGCAGCATTGGCGTTAAAACAGAATATTACGGTAGAGATGGTAGATCCACAGGAACTGCGCGAAAGCCTGGCAGACGGTGGGTCGGTTATGCTG
The DNA here is from genome assembly GCA_964573385.1 of uncultured bacterium. GTDB lineage: Bacteria > Armatimonadota > Hebobacteria > CAIYQO01 > CAIYQO01 > JBAXQQ01. The sequence continues at coordinate 8,064 of CAZNLA010000141.1, read as the reverse complement.
TAAAGAAATATTGAAAACAGATTGCGAAACATGTTTTTCAAATCTATATGTTGCAAATTTGTGATAGGCGAAAACCACTCCGACTTTCATTTTTAACTCCCCTGCTTGTCAAGGAGGGGGCAGGGGGTGGTTGGCTGTTTATATACATTTTATGTTTCAAGTTGCCTGTAAGTTTTACTTAAAAACAGAAATAACAGGTTGTATAAAAACCAGGAATACCATGTACAAAAAATGTCCGCATTGATATTTTAATTCGATTCCCAGATGTTTATTGTTATTAAAAAAATTGTAATCATTGATTATTTCTAAATTGTCACATTCCTTGCTTAATTTTTCAAATAATCTATTGGTTACAGCATGTAACGGCGGTTCCTGATTATCATAATAACGACAATCAATTTCATTTACAACAAATCTTAACAAACCCATTTGAAATATTACTTCATGATGTTGCGAGAAGAAATGATATTTTTTCGACTTAATTCCGGATTCATCATATACAAACTCTTTCAACAGAATATATGATAACTCAGATTTATCAAATAAGATATTAATCTTTTTACCCACATTAAAAATTAAATTATCCCGGTGAAGATAAATTTTAACAAAGATAAACTTTTCTCTGAATATATCCCCAGCCATTAAAAAAATTATCAGAAATATAAATAAAAAACCAGTCTTAAAAAGAATATGTGACTGTAAACCAATGATAATAAAAAAAATAAATAAGGCGACATATATTACGGTTCTAAAGATAATTCCATAATAAATTGAGTCCAAAGTAATACCGGATTTTATAATACTGGTATTTGCAAATATCTCTTCGGCATCCGGATAAACATCTTTAATTGGTTTATTAATTATTCTCATTTACAATTTCTGTTAACCTGTATCTACTGGGTAGGTTTTACGCAGTTAGCAACCAAACCCAAACAAAAAGTACGGCATTGGTTGCTAACTGGATAATATATTTTGTCCTGTATCAGTAATTTTTAATGGCAATTAAACCAGGTTAAATGCCAACTATTACTTAACAAATATCCCGGAACCGACAAACAGTTTTGTACCGGGAATCATCTCAGAATAACCTAACTTTTTCTCATTTTTTTTATCTTTAGGATTCATCCAATAAAAAACAAGATAATCGCCAGTAGGTTTGGCTGTGATAAGTTTAGAAAACACCTGAACAACTTTCATACCATGACTATCGGTATAATCGCTTTTATCTTTACCTTCAAAATCTTTCATTGTTGCGTGGGCAATGCAAAAATTGTTGCTGGAATCGTAAACATAAAAATAACATACATCATTCTCATCCGGAAACCGTGCGGAATGTACAAATTTACGAATAGTTTCAACATCATAGGTGCCATCCGCTTTCAACGCGATACTCGCTAATCCAGATGATGCCACATGTACTGCCGCTTTCAATACCGCGCGTTCCGCATTGGTACCGGCCTGTTTGGGTGTGGTACCGGCACCGGTAACCATCATAACAAACACCAATAATGCTGCACAAACAGCAAGCGTAAACACAATTCTCTTCATTAACTTCTCCAAATACTTGATTTTTATAAACTTACTCTTTAATATCTATTACGTCAATTAATAACATATTTTACGCTTTTACTTTTTATTGTTTTACATATATCCCGGAACCGACATACAATTTTGTACCGGGAATCATTTCTACATAGCCAAGTTTTTTCTCTTCATTTTTGTCTTTGGGATTCATCCAATAAAATACCAGATAATCACCAGTTGGTTTTGCGATAACAGTTTCAGACAATCTCTGAATAACCTTCATACCACGACTGTCGGTATATTCGCTTTTGTCTTTACCTTCAAAATCTTTCATGATTGCGTGGGCAATGCAAAAATTATTTGTGGAATCATAAACATAAAGATAACCGGTTTTATCATCAAGAAATCGAACAGCGTCAACAAATTTTCGAATTGTATCAACGTCATAGGTACCATCTGCTTTAACTGCGATACCTGCCAATCCGGATGATGCCACATGTACTGCCGCTTTCAATACCGCGCGTTCCGCATCGGTACCAACCTGTTTGGGTGCTGTACCGGAACCGGTTACCATCATTATAAATGTAAATAATGCTGCACAAACAGCAAGTATAACCATAATTCTTTTCATTTACTTCTCCATACCTTAGTTTTTTTCGAAATACTACTCTTTAACCACTATTGAGTCAATTAATAACATCTTTACACTTAGACTATTTATTACTTCACGAAAATCCCGGAACCAATATACAATTTTGTACCGGGAATCATCTCCGCGTAACCAAGTTTTTTTTCTTCAATATTATCTTTTGGATTCATCCAATAAAATACCAGATAATCACCGGTCGGTGTAGCAGTAACTGTTTCGGCAAATTTCTGCGCAATTTTCATGCCACGACTATCGGTAAAATCGCTTTTATCTTTACCTTCAAAATCTCTCAACATTGCATGGGCAACGCAAAAATTGTTAGTGGAATCGTAAACATAAAAATAACCGGTTTTATCATCCAGAAACCGTGCAGCATGGACAAAATTACGAATGGTATCAACATCACAAGTACCATCCGCTTTAACCGCGATGCCTGCCAACCCGGATGACGCCACATGCACTGCCGCTTTTAATACCGCGCGTTCGGCATCGGTGCCATCCTGTTTTTTTACCATCCCTGCCCCGGTCAACATCACAACAGACACTAATAATGTTGCAACAACCGCAAGAATAATCATAATTTTTTTCATAATTTTCTCCAAATATTAACAGACAATTGCAAAACCTAATTATATCTATTTTTATCTATACGGAATGCCGGGGACGGCATTCCCTACAATTCAGACAGGTTTTGCAATAAACTCTTAATTTTTTAAAAATAGTACTCTTAACCACCTTACAACGTCAAATATTTATGTAATATTATTATCGCTACCAGTCACCGCGGCATATTCAGTGACCAGTAGCGAAAATCTGTCGGAGCAAACATCTAATGGTTATTCCAATTTTTACAGATTAAATAATCAGATACCGCAAAATATCCACCTATTGACAACTCAACCTAAAGATTTATAATCAGTTAGCGTGAACATACCTTCAGGGGGAGAAAAACAATGTCACACATGATAAAATCATTTCGCGTTATTATATCAGGTCTCATTCTGGTATTTAGTATCGTAATTTCATTTTCTCAACAGTCCAAAATTTCTGCGACACCACGGGGTGCAGTGGCAGAAACCGCAAGGTATCGGATAGAGTTCTGCGACGGTGTAATGATTAGCCTTTTTAATAAACTGACCAATGAACAGTATCTTGACATTAATGCTGATTTAACCAAAACGATACCACATTTACCCAGTGGATTAGGCACACAGCAAGGAGAAATAGCGCGGGAATCCGCTGAAAAACTTTTTAAATGGCCATGGTGGGAACACCCGAATAATATGTATTTGCCTAACCAGCATTTTGCCGATAAAACCAGCCATTTCAATATAAACCATCAGGGATTAACGAAATCAATACTGACATATACCGGATTAACAGATGGGAAAAATAATTTTGATGAAAAATTTACCCTAACATTAGAAATTGATTCAAAATCGGGTGATTTATTGGTTACACCGGGTGGTAAATCAACACTGCCAGGGGTATACGCGGCAAACCTGACCATGGCACCATTAGCATCTGCCATTAGCGCCGAAGCCCCTATAACCGATGGTCTGCACATAACCCGCGATAACACCGGCGACGTGTTATGGGTAAATAAATGGCCGGATTACTGGCAATATGGTTTTATAGCCTTTAATGGTTGGAAAACAGGCGCGTTTGCCATTTGGGCACAAGACCAGCAAATACGCAATTACAAACATCTTATGTATCTTAAAAATGAACAGGGATTAAGTTTTTCATTATCAATGATGAATATACCACCATTTGAAAAACTAACCGATGCGAAACCTGCATTACCATGGCGTATTCAGGCATTTGATACCAGTTGGGCACAATGGGCAGAACGGTACCGGCAATGGCGCGACGCAAATGTAAAAATTGCCCCCAGACCAGAATTTACTAAAAACATTTCATTCATTGCGTCTATTGCCGGACCACAACAGCAGTGGTTGAAAGCATTTTTACGCTATACCGAACCGTGGCAAGGACGGGCAACCGCATTCCAGGCATCAGTGCGCGCACAAAGTTTTGACCGTAACCACGCGGATAACACCCCATACAAAGGGTTCAAAGAAGATAATGATAAATGGCGGGAGGCCGGTACTTACGGGATGTCATATCTGCAACCGATGATAATGTGGGGACCGTTTCCAACCGAAGATAAAATGACTAACCCAACGCGGGAAAAAGCCGCCAGAACACTATCTGCAGAAGCCAACACCAGATTAGTTTTTCAAAAAGATCCCAATACAGTAGTACAATATATCGACCAGCATCATCTTGGCCACCCGGGATGGCAACGCTGGTTTTTGGATTGGGTCAAAGAATGGTGTCAGGATTACAAGGCACAGGGTATCTATCACGACCAGAGTTATCACGCGCCAATTGACAGACGTGGTTTAGAAATTGGTGGTATGACATCGCCGGAAGGAATGGCAGATTATTTTTATAAAGCCGCGACAGAAAACCCGGGAACTTTCCATGGTACTGAAATGGTTACAGAAGCAAACGCGGTTACGGTATCAAATGCTATTGGCAGTGGATACCATTGGGGAACCGCGCCAAATATGCGTCTGGCGCGCGCTTATGATTCCAGTCCGGTAACTGCCGCGTTATGTTACCCGCATACAGTTTTATGGTCATTTGTGCGTTTACGCGGGGATTCAACTTGGGATCTGCGCGAACGCCGAATGCAGGAAGCACGCGGACAAATTGCAGGTGCGATTGATGGACCATTTGATTATAATGTTGACGCAAAGTGGTGGCCTGCCATGTGCAATACTCCATGGCATGACCGTACCCGCGATGTAACTTTTCTTAAATATGGACTGCGTCCATATTATCCCAATGATTATAACCGTGATATATTAAGTTATTTCCATGGCGCAAATGGTGAAGATTTCAGGTATGAAAAAATGCCATGGGGTTCGCGATTTGTACAAATAGAAAAAAATAAAGAGAAAAAACTGATTTACGCGGTAGCAACCGGAGTACAGGCAGTGCCGCAAACAGGCGCGGGGATAGCAAACTGGGTGGTATACAACAGCAACGACCCCAACCACACATGGAATAGCACCGGTCCGGCGGGATTAAACCCTGACCGATGGTATGTAATTGACCCTAATGTCAAAAAGCCATCAGTATGGTTCTCAACGACCCAGGGATACGGACCCAGTTTTTACGAATCATATGTTGAAGATTGAGCAGTAACGATTATTTAGCATTCCTTAAATTACGAACAATTGACAAGTTATCACCGGTAACAGGTTGGGAACAGATTGTATTGCATAGTGCCACATCACCCATAGCCGTATATGTAAACGGGAAAAAGACAACAGTAAGCCTGAAAAATGGCACCACAGATGAATACCCCATGAGCGTAAAAGCACCGGCAGATATTGTAGTAATGCTGAAACAACCAACAATGCAGTTAAAAGATTTATCGAAGGCGGCAATATTACGTGTTACAGAGACTGATCACCCGGTTGATTATTACCATACCGGCATGATAAGCACACAGGCCGATGGTGGTGTTGATGAACAATTGCGTCCGATATTACAGGATGCTGCGGTTGCCCCATTCGGTTTTAATTTCGGTGCCCGCAAATATATATATGTGCCAATATCCGCACCGGCAGACAGCAAAGGCGGTACCCTTAAACTGCACCTGCCATTGCTACAGAAATATGGGCAAAAATGGAACCACCGGATAGAAGCCATTGAAATAAACCTGCAACCATTTATGAGCAATAATTCCGCGCAACAGCGAATTCCGGATATAGTTGAGATACCACTGAATCCGGGTGAGGTAAAACTACTTTCATTACGTACCCAACCATTGGTATCAGAAACATTCATGGATATCGCCAAAACAACAACAAAAATATCATTGGAATGGACTGAAAAATAACAGAACTTAAATTATCAGGACTTTCGCTTATAATGGTAATATTGCTTAAAAAGGTCGCTTCGACAGGCTCAGTGACCGGTCACTGAGATTGTCGAAGTGACCTAAAGCGAAAGTCCTGATTATTAAACTATAGAAAAAGTCGCTATACAGACTCAGCACCGGTAACTGAATAGTTTGTAATTACAATTTGGAGTATAAATTATAATGAAGATAATGCAGCAAAAATTAAACAGCACCGCAGGTAAACTGTGGTTAGATGTTTTAAAGAAAAATCTTCACTTGTGGGTAAAACCTGCTGATAGTAATACAGAATGGAATTCACCATTGCTGTATGTCGAAGTTATTGACCGCATGCAGGAACGGGTAGACCGCAACATAAAAATGAATACTTTATTGCTTGAAACCGATGACCAGGGTATTCATGCTGTTCTTCGCAACGCTTTTTATGGAATCACCATCGGTGTTTGGGTAAATTGGACTGACGATGAATTATCCGTGCTGATTGCACCGGCAGAAGTTGAAGAAGCTAATTACGACTTATATCGCATTCATTCCATTATGGTGTTACCGGAATTAATGCATACCAATGCCGATGGCCAAATGTTATTACCTGTAAGCACGGGTATACTTTGCTCACCCAAAAATAAAACAGCAGTTTCAGATAGATTTCTTATTTACGGCGAACAGGAACGTTGGGAACTTATACCTATGTTGCCGGTATGTGCGGTACATACAATTAATGGCAACATTACTTGCCTCGCGCGTGAAGGCGCCTGCGATGCATGGTGCGCGGTGACAACAGACGGACAAGGCAATGGGAAAGTATCAATGGGTGCAATGTTCCGTCAGCATTGGATAGATCCGGTAGATTGGCAACATCGTGAATTTCGCTATATCTTTACCACCGCGAAGGAAAATTTTATCACCGGCATTGCTAACAGAGTTCGTCGGCACATTATCGATGACTTCGGTAAAAAGACACTAAGTCAACGTGCCGCAGAATCGCCACAATGCGCGTACCAACAAAGCGCGTATTGTATGAAAATGTTTCACGGCATTCAACAGCAAGGAATCATGATGTATGAAACAGAAAAAAAACCAACAGATCTGTTTTACAAACGTGTCATGACATTTAAACAGGCGGAAGCAAACCTTGAAAAGTTAAAAAATGCAGGAATAGACCGGATATATCTGCAAAGTGTAGGGTGGAATCCACGCGGTCATGACGGCGCATGGCCCACAGATTTTCCCATTGATTACCGACTTGGTGGAGAAAAAGGATTTAAAGAATTAATTGAAACAGCAAAAAAACTTGATTATCATATAACAACACATTTAAATATGGGCATGAGTTGTTTTAATTCACCTGACTACACACCTGAGTACCTGATTCACGATATCTGGAATGCCCCAAAGGTAACCGGTTTCTGGGGTGGTGGAATACATGGCACCCATTGGGGATTGGCAATGCCGGATAACCTGATTGAAGGAAGAATGGAAGCACTTAAAAAGCTGGGATTTAACGGGATGCAATATCTGGATTTTCAGGGAAATCCGTTATATAAAAATTACCACCCGACACATGGTGGACCCCGCGCCGATTTTGCCGCAGGAATCCGCCGATACCAGGAAACAGCAACACGCATATTTGGCGCGGTGCAGATTGAGGCAGGATTTTTATATTGCGCCACCCATACAGATGCTATCTGCGCGCCATACTACAACCCGTTTCACCAATGGGCATTATCAAATAATGACTGGCCAATAATACAACTGATTGACCGGTATGTTCCTTTATACCAATTATCCACACATGGCCTGGTAACACAGGAACAATCCGGGATAACCTGGCAATGCGCAATGAATGCCATACTTTTCGGTCGGGTTATGCGCGATGAATGGTCAGCAGAACCGGGGGTTATGCCAGTATTATCAGATGATCGTATCACTGCTATCAAGGCTATTTATGACC
>CAZNLA010000140.1:0-11586 GCA_964573385.1 uncultured bacterium | reverse complement strand
AAATTTATTCACCATTGAGTGGGGCATAGCAAATGTAATGGTTGATAACTGTCTGGTACGTATTGGGGTTAGCCTGACAATTGGCCTGATGATGAGTATTGGTATGCCGATTGGGATTTTACTGCCAATGATATTGCGCGGCACCGGTACTTTCTCGCAATCCCCTTCACTGCAATCGGCCGCCGGTCATGTCATATTAATCGGTGTAGCTTTGCTGCTTGCAGCAATATATTTCACCACCGTCGCCGGCTTTGGTCGTGACCGCATATTACACCAGCAAAACCGCGGCACCAGTGGATTTGCCACCGGTTTAATAATGACCATCCTGGCCGGATTCCTGCAGGTCGGGTTATCATTCGCGTTTGTATATACCCAGGCGGATATTGTTACCGCGTTGCAAAATAATGGCGCAAACGATATCGCCTCCATCGCCGGTGTGTGGGCAATCGCGTTGCCGGGTGGCGCATTGGTAAACATCCTCTATCCTGTCTGGTTGCTTAACACCCGGCGTGGTTGGGGTGAATATGCTGGCAATTGGCGGGAAATAGGCCTGGGTTTGCTGATGGGAATTATCTTCTTCACCTTTGTTATCTTAAACGGCCTGGGCATGCGCGCACTTGGCTCATTAGGTGCCTCGGTAGGGTTCGGCGTTTACCAGGCATTAATGATGATAACATCACAAATAATAGGTTTTGCCCACGGTGAATGGCGCGGCATTAACGGCCTTCCCCGCCAACAAATCTACATCGCACTGGTAATTTTACTGATAGCAGTTGGAATTATGGCATACGGGAACTCGTTGGCGTAATCATGGAATAATCACCCACCCATTCTCATTCACCGCAAAGCGCGTTTTCGGCGAAATCTATGGCGTGCATCAGGGCACGGGCTTTGTTTAGTGTTTCCGCGTATTCACTTTCCGGCACACTGTCGGCGACTATGCCGGCGCCTGCCTGTACGTAGGCTACGCCATCTTTTACCACCATAGTGCGAATGGTGATGGCGGTGTCCATGTTACCGGCATAACTGAAATAGCCGATTGCGCCGGCATATGGTCCGCGCCGGGTTGGTTCCAGTTCGTCAATTATTTCCATGGCGCGTATCTTTGGTGCGCCACTGACGGTACCCGCGGGGAAACATGCGCGCAGAACGTCAAAATAATTTAACCCGTCGCGCAATTTGCCACAGACATTGCTGACAATATGCATGACATGGCTGTAATTTTCAACCGTCATTAACTGGTCAACGTTTACCGTGCCGAACTCGCATACCCGGCCTAAATCATTTCTGCCCAAATCCACCAGCATTATATGTTCCGCGCATTCTTTTTCATCTGCCAGTAAATCCGCCGCCAACCAGGCATCTTCCGCAGCATTTTTTCCGCGTTTTCTGGTGCCGGCTATTGGACGGGTAATCACTTCACCCTCTTCCTCGCTTACCAACCGTTCCGGTGAAGAACCTATTATTTTCAGGTCGCCATAAGACAGGTAATACATATATGGCGACGGGTTAAGATAACGCAGGGCACGATATAAATTAAATGGTGATTCCTGCAATTGTGGCGATATCGCGCGGTGCATTCTTTGTGATAATACCACCTGAATAATGTCGCCGGCGGTGATATATTCTTTCCCTTTAACTACCATATCCATATATTCTTCGCGGGTCATATTGCTGTTCATTTGCGGGTCGGTAGTCCTGGCTTCGGTGCATAATCCCGGCATGCTGACTGGTGGAGTTCTAAGTTGTTTCACCAAATCATCAATTTTTTCCAATGCCGCGTCATATGCAGCATCAGCATCGCCATCTATCCTGCTATTCACCACCAGTAGCATTCTGTGGCGGGCGTGATCAAAAATAACACAAACATCGGTAAAGACAAAATAGTTATCCGGCAATTTTAAATCATCTGTCGGCGCATTTGGCAATTTTTCAAAAAAACGTACCGTATCATAACTCATGTATCCCACTGCACCGCCAAAAAACCGGGGCAAACCGGGGGTAATAGCGACTTTGCATTCCGCCATTAATGTTTGTAATATGGTTAACGGATCTTCACCCGGCAACATTTCACGACTTATATTTTCACCATCTTTTTCGATGGTAACAGTATTGTTTTTCGTCATCATCATTATTGATGGCGCGCCACCCATGAAACTGTAACGACCAACATTTTCGCCACCCTCAACACTCTCCAATAAAAACGCGAACCGACCATCATCCAATTGGCTGAATGCAGATACAGGGGTATGCATATCCGCAAGCATCTCGCGAAATACCGGGATTACATTGTATTCTGTCGATAATCTTTTAAACTCTTCACGACTGACGGAAATATATTGCTCTGTTTTCATTCTTTTCTCCTTTTGTATTTAATAAAAAACCCATTGCTAAAATATTTTAGCAATGGGCGTGTTTTTTGTGTTTATTTATGCATATATCATGCGTCTTTACGCCCGGTAGACGAATGAATCCAACGTCGCCAATACCAGACAGCAACCCCACATATTTTATTATCAGCAAAATTATTATTAATCATAACCAGAGAAATAATGCCACAAAGATGGTAAGGATGTCAATTTTTTATAATATATAATTTTATAAAATAAAGCTATATTTTCTTGACGTTTAACAAAACGCAGTGATACAATTTACAAAGAGAAAGTTTACAATGGCAGGACTTTCGGGAAAGGTCACTGAGCTTGTCGAAGTGACCACTTCTGAAAACCGAAAACTGAAAACTTATCCAATTTATTTGGGTTAAGGAAATGGCTGATGACAACTGTTTGTAATATTGAATCCTTTCCACCATTTGCGGCAAAATGCGACCGTGCCACCGCGTTAACAACCAAAATTGAATCCGGTGGACGTGGTATTTGGGGCCAGGGTGGCAGGTCACCTATAATTACAGCACAGGCCATGCGCGAATCTGCCCATGAAGAGAACAAATATATCCGCGGTGGTATGATAACCAGCAAAATTCTTGATATGGCCATGGTGGAAATAGACCCACTGCACATATTCGCCGCCAACGGAATTGTTGCCCCTGTCGACCAGGCAGATGTTGATGCCGCGAATGCGTATTTTCATACCCAGCCATGGTTACACGGCCATTCTCACCACATTTCACTAAATTATCAACGCCTTATTGAATTAGGGGTTGAAGGCGTTTTAAAGTTAGTCGATGAATATGAGTCTGTAAATACCCCGTTACCCGATGACCAGCAAGGGTATTATGCCGGCACCCGACTGGCACTGAAAGCACTGGCACGGTATGGCGAAAGATATCGTGAAGAGGCAGAAAGACTATTACTAACAGAAGAAAATCCGCAACGGCAATTCGAGTTGCAACGAATGATAGACGCGTTGCACCAGGTACCCGCAAAACCGGCACATACTTTTTTTGAAGCAATCCAGTCAATGTTGTTGTTGCATTTCGGGTCGCGTACCCACGAAATGGATTCCGCGGTTGGTCGTTTCGATTATTATATGGCGCCATATTACGAGGCAGATATTGCCTCCGGACGCATAACCCGCGATGATGCTGCCGAATGGATACAACTATTTATTGCCCAATTGCTGGAGCAAACACCTTTTTCTGATTGTATTGTGGTGGGTGGGTGCCTGGAAGACGGCGTTACCCCATTTGTTAACGATTTAAGTTACTTAATTTTAGACGCGGTTGCCCACCTTAAAATAGCTAACCCGGAAGTCGGTTTTCGTTATATCCCCGGCCACCCGCGGGAATTTTTACGACGGGGAATGCATTGTGTGCGCGCGGGCACAGGACATCCCGGATTTTTTAATGACCCCATCGCCATTGCCGCCCTGCAACGCGCCGGAATGACATTGGAGGAAGCGGCGGATTACTCGAATTGTAACTGTGTGGAATTAACATCATGCGGCAGGTCATCCATTATCTCCGGATATGGTTATTTTAACATGGTGAAACCGATAGAAATTATGCTTAACGGTGGCACCGAAGTTATACCGGACAACAACACCGGGTTGGGACGCACACCGCCACCGCCGGATGGTTTAATTAAAGATTACCCGACCTTTGATGATTTTTTGAACGCATATGAAACCTACATGGATTATAGCATAGACGAAATGGTGCGTGATACCGAGGCATGGTTTGCCCGAATGCCGGAATGTACCCCGGTACTGCTGAGTTCTGCCTTTATTACCGGCAGCATTGAAACAGGACGACATGCCACCCTGGGTGGCGCGCAATGCAGCCAAACCTTCCCCACATATGTCGGTTTTGTGAATGCTGTAAACTCTCTGTTGGCAATAAGAAATTTGGTATATGAAAAACAGCAGGTAACACTGGCGGATATTAGCCGGGCATGTCTGAATAATTTTGTGGGGTACGAAGAATTACGTTCCGCCTTAAAGAATTCCTGCCCGCGATATGGCAATGATGACCCGGAAGCGGACGCGTTGGCAATACGAATTTATAACCGCGTATGCGAACATACCCTCAGCCATACTAACAGATACGGTCAATCCTATGGCGCGCAATTTTTTGGCTGGCAGACTCACGGCGTCCGCGGTTCTGTAACGGCGGCATCTCCTGACGGCAGATTAAGCAGAGAAGCCGTTTCCGGTACTTTGGGTGGCGACGCCGGCACCGACCGTTCCGGCCCAACTGCACTTCTTGCATCTGTCACAGCACTTGACCACACCCTTGCCGCCGGTGGCCTGGCGGTAAATATTGCCATCACCCCGGATAGTCTGAAAAGCGATGCCGACCTTGACCGCATTATCGACCTGACATTAGCATATTTCGCCATGGGTGGCATGCAACTGCAATTTAACTGCGTTTCACCAGAAACCCTTCGTGATGCCCAGCAACACCCAGACCAATATTCAACACTTATGGTGCGGGTAGCAGGTTATTCCGACCGCTTTGTGAATATAAATAAAACCTTGCAGGATGATATAATACAAAGAACAAACCATCAAATTGTAAATTGTAAATTACGCAGGTAATTGCAAAACTTTTTTCCTAATTATAGATTGCAATTCCCCAAAAAGCCCCACCCCTCAATCCCCTCCCCAAGGAGAGGGGAAGAACGTCAATCTGGGACTGACACCAAGTGGCGAAGCCAGGAAGGTGTCTGTCCCATCAGGATATTAATCAAAACCTTCATTTTAAATTCCACTCCTTGGCAAGGAGGGGTGGCCGAAGGTCGGGGTGGTTTTCACATAGCACAAAGCTACAACCTAAACACTAAAATAATCGGTTTTGCTATTTCCTCTATTTATTGCAGAATCTCGATTTAGCCCGAAATTATTCTGGTAACAATAGAAAGATACTTTTCAAATTTGGTCTCTGTTTGGAAATGGGCGGGAGCCCGGCTAGGTGAAGGAAGAAGAGTGAAAATTTGAAGAGTGAAGAGTGAAAGGGTGAAGAATTTCACTCTTCACCCTTCACTCTTCACCCTTCACTCTTCACCCTTCACTCTTCACCCTTCACTCTTCATTAATTTATTGTACAATACCAAACTTTAATCCATCAACGCGCATACCACCACCATGTCCCTGGTTTATATTGCTGAATATTAATTTGGCTGGATTATTCCAGGCGGTGGTTTGGTTGGGCATTGTCCATACCCGGGTGCCGTATTCCAGAATGGTGCCACTGGCGCTTACGGTGAACTTAAATGGTAACCATTTAGTACAGTAGCCATCCACTATCTGGTCAGTGGTTGAAGTGCCATATGGGAAAATGTCGACACCGTTTAGTTTAAGGCGGTGTGTACCGACGGTGGTTACCATGTCACGTCGTAATGTGACGATTGCGGCAGAGGCGGCATTTTGTACTGATATTTCCAATGACCGGTTACCACCGGGATATGTGTATAGATAACCGGAATAACTCCACTGGGTAAGGTTACTGTAGGTATCCAATGTGCGGGTAAGGGTACAGGTGGCAGCACCGCCATAATTGTCAAAAGCAATACATGGTTTAGGTACTCCATCATTCGGGCAAACACCAATGGTGTAACTGCCACTGCCCCCGGTCGCAGACCAGGTGGAATAGCTCCAGGTATTATCCGCGGCAGGTGAACGAGTCCATACAGAATATGGGCTGGGGAAAGCGCCGGCAGGTGGCATTACTGAAGAATCCATCAGGTCAATACTGGTAGTTGCCAGCGATTTTGTCAGTTTATCAACGCTGACATGGCCATCACCGTACGAACATACCACCATGCCGGAATGACGTTTGTCAATATCCGCATCCACAACCAACAGATTTTTTGTGGTGTTGGTGGTATCCGCGGTCAGGTATGTTGCTGCCGGGTCGGGAATATCGCCCAGTGACGTGCCATCATTGCTGGCAAGATAACCGTAACCATTAGGATAACTTTTACCCTTGGTCGGGCAAACCAACACACCCTGATCAATGCTGAGATCTTTCCAGACAGTTGTTGATGTCGGCAGTGTTTCTTCATGGTCCTGTGCAAACATTAATATACTGGCGGAAATCTGACGTTGATTTGAGATACAAGTGCTTTGACGGGCTTTTTCCCGTGCCCGGGCAAATACCGGAAATAGTATGGCGGCCAAAATTGCAATAATGGCAATCACGACCAATAATTCAATCAGCGTAAAACCACGCTTTTGTATTAATACGTTCATCAATTTCCCCCCTTATTTCACCGCGCCAAATTTTAAGCCATCAACGCGCAATCCGCCACCATGTCCCTGGTTTTCACTGTTGATAATAATATAAGCCGGGTTATTCCAGTTACTGGTTAAAGTAGCAACCGACCAGATGCTGGTGCCAAATTCCAAAGTGGTTGAGTCACTGCTGACAGTCACTTTGAAAGGCATCCACACACTGTTCATGGCATCAACCACGGCATCAGTTGCTGATGTTCCATACGGATACATGTCGATGTTATTAATCAATAAACGGTGAGAACCCACGACTGTTGAATGTGAGCGTTTTAAAGCAACAATATCCGCACCATCAACATTGCGGACAATAAGATATAAATTGCGATTGCCACCGGGGAATAATTTGATATAACCGGAGAATGTCCACCCGCGCAGATTGACATAACTGGGTAAAGCCCGTTGCAACCATACCGTGGTACCACCACCATATTGCTGGACATCTATACACGGCGCAGGTTTGCCATCATCGGGACACCACCCCGCCGTATAACCACCGACAACTAACGCACCCCAGGTACCCGCAGTATATCGCCATTGCGAATCTACTGCCGGACTTCTGGTCCATACCGGATTAGTTACCGGATACGGGTTAGGAAACGCGCCTAATGGTGGCATAACATCATCAGTCAATAAATCAACATTGGCTTCGGTAATAGAACGCATTACCTTATCCATGCCGACGTGGCCATCAAGAAAAGAAAATACCGCCTGCCCGGAATGGCGTTTGTCTACATCAGCATCTACCTCTAACAGATTGGTGGTGCCGTTGTTAGTATCAGCAGTTAAATATCTGCTGGCAGGATCATCAACTTCTCCCAATGAAGCACCCGCATTTTTACTAAAATAACCATACCCATTGGGCATTTTTCTGCCTTCTGTCGGACAAACCAGTACATTACGGTCGATGTTAATATCTGCCCACATGGATGTTGCCGGTGGCAGAATCTCTTCATGGTCCTGCGCATACATCTGTACAGACGCGGCAATTTGTTTCTGGTTGCTTATACAGGATGTCTGCCGTGCCTTCTCACGCGCACGCGCGAAAACCGGGAACAGAATAGAGGCAAGGATAGCAATAATAGCAATCACGACCAATAACTCAATTAACGTAAAACCTTGTTTTTTTAAGCGATATGACATTTTGACCCCCCTTTTAAAAATTATCAATAAACTGATACCTGATCTGAACAGGTATCAGTTTACTATCTAATATTATACCCATTTAAACGGTGTCGTCAACGGATTTAGTGGGACTATAAAATATATAATTTTACTTCAAAAAAAATCAGGATTTTTCAGGCAATTGCAAAACCTGTCTGAATTGTAGGGAATGCCGTCCCCGGCATTCCTTAGAGTAGAAAGTTGCATTTCAAAGCGGAATGCCGGGGACGGCATTCCGTA
Organism: uncultured bacterium; assembly: GCA_964573385.1. Classification (GTDB taxonomy): domain Bacteria; phylum Armatimonadota; class Hebobacteria; order CAIYQO01; family CAIYQO01; genus JBAXQQ01. Next base: position 3,492 of record CAZNLA010000140.1, on the reverse strand, counting down.
CAGAAAAATAGATATAATTAGGTTTGCAATTGCCTGTTTTTACAGTTTTATATAGGGGAAATCCTGATGGTTGCAAGAATTCCCCATTTTTAACAAATTTTTCTTTGAAAGCGAATATCCTGTTAAATGTTATATTTTGATTTCAGATAGTTTTCAACCTGTATTCTGTCACTATAATTAAGCATTTGTGAAAATACAAAAAATTCAAGGATGTGTCCTTTCCAGGTGCGGGCATTTGTATCTGCCCAACCAAGTGTAACACCATCCGGCCAAATTTTTGGTACTGTATTGGTAGGATATGGGCAACCGTAATTGCCGGATATAACCTTAAATGCGCTTAAAGGACTAAAACTTTTGGTTTGCACCTTATTCACCCACATCTGGTCCTGTGTAAGGCCATCGCCATTATCACCACCATAATTAGTCGGCAAGGTTCTGAATGATGTTGTTCCATTATCAGCACGCCACATAAATGAGTTTCTGGCACCGTTGGCAATCAATCCTACATATTCCTGAAAAGTGGCGCCACCGGTATAATTAGCAACAATAATCATTGTGCCAAAGGTTACAGAACGACCACAGACCAAATTGGAATTGGTAGTGCCATTAGTAGCGCCATTGAATAATATACCGGGGAGATTATTGGTAGCATTGCTTACAAATGTCGGTTGATTCGCCGGCAATGGAGGAATGAAGTTATAATTATTGCCGGTTTGGTCTTGCCAGCCGGTGACATTGGTTCCACTCAGGGTGACACCCGCATCGGCTTTCAGCCAAATTAGCATATTTTTAATAAATGGAAATGGAAAATTTTTCACTGCTGCCACATGGCCATCTGCATATGAGAATATTGCCTGGTTACTATGGCGCATATCGATATCATCACCACCGTAAGCAATATTTGTATTGAAAATACTGTTTGCTGTGCCATCTGCAATCAGAAACTCGGTTGTCGGATCTTTCATAGCACCTAAAGCCGCACCGCTTTGATTGTTATTATATACATATCCGTTTGGGATGCTCTTTCCCTTTGTCGGACAGATTAAGACACCGGGGTCAACTTTAATATCACTCCAGATAGTTGCTGTGCCGGGCAATATTTCCTCATGGTCCTGCGCATACATCTGCATTGACGCGACTATTTGTCTTTGATTGCTGGTACAGGTTGTTTGCCGTGCTTTTTCACGTGCTTTGGCAAAAACCGGGAAAAGAATAGCGGCTAGAATTGCAATGATGGCAATTACAACCAGTAATTCTATTAATGTAAAACCTTTTATAAATGGTGATTTCTTCATTTTTAAACCCCTTTCCCGCCAAAACGGGAGAAAATAAACATCTTTAGATACCGTATTTGTTCCGCAGTGCTTTTTCGACAGTATTGCGGTCGCTTGTTGATAATATATTGCTGAATATAACCAACTCAACAATATTCCCCTTCCAAACCCGTCCATTCATCTTATCTGCCCATCCAATGCTTATGCCATCAGTCCATGTTTTTTGGGTAGCGGTATCGGGACGTGGGCAACCATAATTACCTGTCATCACTTTAAAAATACCCAGTGGGGTATAATCTATTTTCTGCACCTGACTAATCCACATCTGGTTTTGGGTGATGCCGTCGCCATTATCACCACCATAATTTAATGGCAATGTGCGCCAGGATGATGTACCGCCATTTGCGCGCCACATAAATGAATTTTGCGCATAGTTAGTTACTAAACCAACATAATCAGAAAAAACGGCACCATTGGTATAATTGGCCACAATAATCATAGTTCCAAAAGTGATGGATTTGTTATTGCGTATATACGTATTATTTATGCCGTCGGTTAAACCGTTAAAATATAACCCGGGCAAACCATTAACCGCACGGGCAACATACGTTGGCTGATTAACGGTCGCTGCTGCCGTTAAATCGTAAGTTCCACACTGGTCTTTCCACTTGGTAACACTGGTGCCGACCATTTCCACTCCGGCATCTGCCTTCCACCAGGCAATCATGCCTTTTATGAATGGGAAAGGTAATACATTAGTCGCGCCAACATGTCCATCAGCATAAGAAAATATTCCCTGACCACTGTGGCGCAGGTCAATGTCATTACCGGTGATGGCGATGTTAGTGTTGGTGGTCGCGTTTGCTATACCATCACATGTGAGAAACTGGTAACTCGGGTCATAAATCATACCTAATGCATAACTGCTCATGGTATTATTATAAACATACCCATTGGGAGTAGCTTTTCCCTTAGTTGGACAAACCAGAATACCCGGGTCAACACTGATATTGGTCCAGATATTAGCAGTTGCGGGAAGTTCATCATCATGGTCCTGAGCATACATCTGGATTGAAGCAGATATCTGTCGCTGATTACTGGTACAGGTCGATTGCCGTGCCTTCTCACGTGCTCTGGCAAATACCGGAAATAGAATAGCGGCGAGAATTGCAATGATGGCAATTACAACCAACAATTCAATAAGAGTAAAGCCCTGCTGTTTAATACGAAATGACATATTACCCCCTTTAAAACCATAACACGGTATAAATATACCAATGAAATATGACTCAATTGTCTTATATTATATTTAACTATTAGAAAAGTCAACGAATTTGGCATAATAATGTAACTTTTTAACAAAAATTTAACAAACTAAATATTTTCGCTGAAAGGAGAAAACTTTCTTTCTTCTAAAAAGCAACACTTTTAATTTAAAACCATCACATATAAACTTTGTTGATAGGCCCAAGAGAATGTCCTGATATTTTTTTAAATATTTCTTATAAAACTCACCGACCGGGTATTTTAACGTTAGACAGAATAATGTATAATATTTCTCTGACGGGGTATTTAATGCTTAGCAGAGGAATTCCAAAGTTAGAAGGGAATTTGCATCATCGTTTTGAAGCGGTGATAAAACAGGTTGCCAAATACGCCCCGCAATTCAATAAAGATATTCTGAATAAAGCTTTTACATTTGCCAATGAAGCCCACGACGGTCAAATTCGCAAATCCGGCGACCCCTACATATACCACCCCATTGAAGTTGCTTACGTATTAACTGAATTGGAAATGGATGAAGCAACAATTATCGCCGGTCTGTTGCATGACACCATTGAAGATGGCAAATTAATTCGAAATCCTGACCAACCACCGATACATGTAACCCGGGAAATAATAGCCGCTGAATTTGGCGAAGAGATAGCCAATCTTGTTGATGGCGTCACCAAAGTCGGAATGATTCATTTTCATAACCGTCTGGAGCAACAGGCAGAAAATTTGCGCCGTATGTTGCTTGCCACCGCCAGTGATGTACGCATCATCCTTATAAAATTAGCTGACCGTTTTCATAATATGCGGACAATTAAACATCTTAAGGATGAAGACCAACGCCGCATAGCAGATGAAACTTTGCGAATCTTTGCCCCCATTGCACATCGTCTTGGTATCTGGATGCTTAAATGGGAATTGGAAGATATTGCTCTGCGGGTAATAG
>CAZNLA010000139.1:0-11596 GCA_964573385.1 uncultured bacterium | reverse complement strand
GCTAAGCTTTGCCCGGGTCGGACTTGCACCGACAAGAATCACCAAGCTTCGCTTGACGCACATTCGTAATTCATCATTAATTCTTCTACATCTTGACATTCATACCCTTAAACAGTATAATTATTGCTAAACCGGTAAAGCTATCTGTTTAATTTTGACCGATTACATATCACGATATCGTGAATTTTTAGGAGCAATCGATGTTGAAAAAAGTTACTGCAAATCAGTATATTTCGCGTATGCTGACCTTGTTGGCAATTGGGATTATCTCTATTTTGCCAGTGTTATCTGCCGAAAATATGATCGGTCGGCAAAGCCAGAATGAAGGTATTCTGGTGCTTCCCACCCCGGGGAAAGTTACTGTTGATGGTGATTTAAAGGATTGGGATTTGTCCGGACGTATCTGGGTATTTGCTGATAGCCTGGTGCGCAATCGCTATTCAGTTGAAGAATCCGCAATGTGGGATAAAGATAACCTGTATCTGGCGTTAAAATGGAAAGACCCATCACCGATGTTCAGTCTTATTGACCCGGCGATTAACTCCGATGAAGGCTGGAAAGAAGATGCGTGGCAGATACGTATGACCAATGCTGACAGCACTTTATGGATAACCATGTGGTACTATACAGCATTAAAACAACCGGTGTTGCATTTTAAATATTGGAAAGATAAAAACAATTTGAATCCTGGTACTGAAGTAAAAATGCTGGTGGCGAAACCTGGCAGCACTGATCTGGGTGAAGGTGCGGAAATGTCTTACAAAGCCGATGCGGATGGAAATGGTTATGTACAGGAAGTTAAAATTCCATGGAAATTACTTTATAAAAATGTACCAGATATGAAACCCGGCGAAAAACTGCGTATGGGTAATGAGTTCTTATGGGGTGACCCAACCGGCAAAACCTGGCCAGTGCATCGTTATGCTGACAATATGCAACCGGGAAAAACCTCGCGTGAGTTCTTCTGGACTGCGCGTGATGTTTGGGGTGATGCAACCTTAGTTGCAAAAGGTAATGTCCCTGTACGCCAATACATCAGCGATGGTGTTAAAGTACTGGGTACTATTCCGGTACGCGCAATAATTCCTAAAGATGCCGCCAAATTTACTATTGTTATTGATGACCAGGCAGGCAATCGTATCCGCAACCTTGCCGGTGATTGTGAACCGTCTGAATATATAGTAAAAGGCAAAGAAAAAAAAGGCATGTGTACTGTAGAGGTTAAGTGGGATGGTTTGGATGATAAAGGAAAGATGGTTGCTCCCGGAACTTATAAAGTGCGCGGATTAACCCAAAAGGGGATTAGTGCGGAATATGAAATGTGTTTCTATAATCCCGGAACACCGCCGTGGGAAACAAAGGATGGCAGTGGCTCCTGGGGGGCTGACCATGCTGCCCCGAATAATGTTGCCGCCGGTGGCGACTGGACAATTGTTACATGGCCATTTGCCGAAGGCGGACAGGGGATTATCGGCATAGATAGTAAAGGACAAAAACGCTGGGGTGACCGCCGCGGTGTAAGCATTGTCACCGCCGACGCGAATTATGCCTACGCCTATGTTACCGGTTGGTATGTTGGCGAAACAATCTGCCGTTATAGTATAAAAGATGGTTCATTTCAACCGTTCGTAATAGATGGTAAACCGCGCACATTCGACTTACCATTAGCAGAAATATTGGGTGACCCTAAACCGGGCAAAATAAAAGGCATGGCAATAAACGGTAGCAATCTGGTAATTACCCTTGATACCAATAAATTAATTATCCTTGATGCTGCATCTGCCGTGGTGAAGAAACAGTTTGATATTGACGCACCCGCACAGGCGGCCTTCAGCAAAGATGGCAAATTATATATTATGAGCGGTGGTCAGGTTACTCCGGTAGAAGGCATTGTAAATGGCAACCCGCTGAATATTACTACCCGTACCGGTGGCAAGCTTAACCAGGTTAATCTGGAGACAGGCGCACAGACCACAATTGCAACCCCCGGACTTGGTAATGGTGGCGCAATAGCGGTGGATAACGATGGCAATATCGCCATTGTAGATAAAGGTGCTGACTGCCAGGTAAAGGTATATACACCTGCCGGCAAACTGGCATACACCTGTGGTAAAAAAGGTGGACGTCCTATCCGCGGTGATTTTGATGAACAGGCGATGGTGCGCATGAGTTCTGTTGCGGTTGATAGTGTTGGCAAAGTATGGGTAGTTGAAAATTGGAATTACCCACGCCGCGTATCAGTATGGGGGAAAGATGGCAAATTAATACGTGATTATATTGGTAACACCGGGTACGCCGGTGTAGCATCTTACCTGCATGACCAGAAATCCGACATGGCATATACCGGACCGATTGAGATGAAAATTGACCATGCCGGTAATTGGAAAGTAACAAAGGTATTATGGGTACCGGATGAATCAAAAGGTGAAAGTTTCACCATTGATACTGCCGCCAATGAAATTCCATGCCGGTTCACTAACAGTTCCAGCGGAAAACCGCATGAATATATGTTTGTCCATGATACCCGCGCCACCGGCAGCGTAGTATTTATGGAACGCAATGGCAAATGGCAACCAGTGTCGGCAATTACCCTCGCTGGATATATTTCCGGCGACCGTGAATATAATGGCGCGGTGAAAGTACAACCAACCGGTGAATTAGCAGGTCTGAATTATTATGACGGTATAATCTGGAATGACAATAATAAAGACGCAAAAGTACAGCGAAATGAATGCACTGTTATATTGTCATCTCAGCCTGGAACAGACAAGCGCGGTGGCCAACCGGGTTTGGCAGTAGGTAGCGGGTGGGGTGGACGTATGGGTGACGATTTAAGTATCTATACCGATGGATTAGTACGGTATAAACCTGTAAGTTTCACTGATGATGGCGCACCGGTATATAGCCTTGACGGCAGAATACCGTTGGGTAATAAAGATTGGGGAGATATTACCCCGGTGCCGGGTGAAGATAAATTAATTGTATTAAGTATGAATGGTTATGCTGGTCCTACCAAATTAACCGGCGTTAATACTGTAACCGGCAAAGTGGAATGGTATTATCCTAACCCGTATCCTGGCGTACATGGTTCACATAACGCGACAATGCCGAAACCTGGATTATTAATTGGCCCATTAAAAACAATGGGTGTGGCAAAGATATCCGAAACCATAGGTAACGTTTTTGTAATGCGTGGTAATTTAGGCCAGGACTTTTTCCTGACCACCGATGGATTATTTGTCGGGTCGTTATTCCAGGATGGTCGTTTGCCCGGTGAATCATTGCCGGACAAAGAAAGCCTGCTTAAAGGCGCACCGATGGATGCTTATTCTGAAGGTGGCGAACCATTTAATGGTTGGTTTGGCAAACAGGATGATGGCAAAGTTCGTCTGACTACCGGTATGGCACGTCAGGGAGCAATGATTCTGCAAATCAAGGGATTGGATACTATTCAGCGTTTTGATGCTAATCCTGTAACAATAGATGTTAAATCATTACAGCAGGCAGAAGCAGATAATATAGCACGGCTAAAAATCGCGTCAGTGCCGAAAAGTTATGAAATGGTACGTATAGATAAAATACCGGTTATTGATGCTAACCCGCTGGAATGGGCTGCTATTAAAGCTATACCTATCGAACGTCAGGGACAACCGGATAAAGGCAGCGTTAAACTGACATATGACGACAGTAATTTATATGCATTGTTCGAAGTCTCCGACTCAACACCATGGTTAAACGCCGGTAAAGATTTCGGACGCTTATTCAAATCCGGCGATGCGGTAGACCTGCAATTAAGCAATGTGCCAGGTTCCAAGCCGCATGCTGACCCACAACGTGGCGATATGCGCATAGTCATTTCTCAACTACAGGGTAAAGCCGTCGCGGTATTGATGATGCCGGTTGATCCCACCGCATCGAAAGAAATGGGCAAAAACTACACAACTGGTTGGACAAAACATTTCGACCGGGTAGAATTGCTTACAGACGCTAAAGTTGCTGTTAAAGTTGAGGCCAAACGATATTTCGTAGAAGTATCAATACCGTTGGCAAAAATAGGTATGACATTAAAATCCGGCACAACCTTCCGTGGTGATGTCGGCTTCATCTCATCAGACGCAATGGGAATCATTGACACCGGTAGGACATACTGGGGCAACCAGGCAACAAACCTGGTGAATGACGAACCACTGGAAGCATGGTTGTATCCAAACAGTTGGGGTGAAATTACAGTTAAGTAGGTAATAATTACAGCACTTTCGCTACCGGTCACTTTGATATAATCAGTGACCGGTAGCGGAGACTGTTGAAGCGACCTGTTTAAGTATTTTTAGAGGCAATTGCAAAACCTATCTGAATGGTAGGAAATGCCGTCTACGACATTCCGTTGATAGAGAGTTTTTATTTCAAAGTGGAATGCCGAGGACGGCATTCCGTACAGAAAAATAGATATAATCAGGTTTTACAATGGCCTCATTATATGCGAAAAAAAAACAGCGCAGGTCGCATATAATTACCGACAATCTGCTATGTTATATGCGGCCTGCGCTGGGGTCGTTTTTACTATACTAAATTCTGTTAATTTTTGTTTATAGCAGGTTGGTCTAAAACTTCCCGCACCTTTGTTGCCAGCATTAACACGGTAAACGGTTTATGGATAAAGTTTACACCTTTATCCAATATTCCCTGATGAACAATAGTGTCCTCGGCATATCCTGACATATATAATATTTTAATATCCGGTTTTTGCAATATTATTTTATCGCATAACTCTTTACCACCCATTTCCGGCATTACCACATCAGTCAGTACCATATCTACGGTGTCATTATATTCTGCTAATAATTTTAATGCTTCATGTCCATTTTCCGCAGATAAAACAGTGTATCCGTTTTGTGTCAGGACAGTATTTGCCAGTTTACGAACGATATCATTATCTTCAACCAACAGAATAGTTTCAGTACCGTTCACATTTGCAGGTTTTTCTATTTCTGTCACTTTTTCAATAACAGCATCATCTACAATAATCGGCAGATATATATTACAGGTGGTACCCTTGCCTATTTCACTGTAGATGTTGAGATATCCGCCGTGTTGTTTGATAATTCCATATGTGGTAGCCAGGCCTAATCCGGTACCTTTGCCTTTTTCTTTAGTGGTGAAAAATGGTTCAAACAGATGCAATTTAGTTTCATTTGTCATTCCCTGTCCGGTATCAGAGATAGTTAATAACAGATATTTGCCGGATTTTATTTCAGATGTATCAATTCTCAGTGCTTCATCTATATCAATTACTGAAGTTGATATTACTAACATGCCTCCGTTCGGCATAGCATCCTGAGCATTAACTGTCAGGTTCATGATGACTTGTTCCAATTGACCAATATCACCGCGTATCGCAGGTATATTTTGTGCTAACAGGGTATTGATAGCGATATTTTCCCGGATAGTGCGACGTAATAGCGAAGAAAAACCATATATGGTGGCATTTATATCGATTAATTTAAATTCTAACATCTGTTTTCTGCCGAATGCCAATAATTGCCGTACCAGATCGCGTGCTCTTTCACCTGCATGGACTATTTGTAATACAGATTCTTTATGTGGGTCATCATTATCTAAATCTGCCAGCAAAATATCGCCATATCCCAAAATAGGTGTCAGCAGATTGTTAAGGTCATGGGCAACACCACCCGCCAATTGTCCGATTGATTCCATTTTTTGCGAATGCTGAAACTGCTCTTCTAATTTAGCTTTCGCTTCTTCTGCCCGTTTCCGTTCTGTTATGTCAGTAACTGTAGATACCATTAAATCCTGCGTCGGTAATGGGATATTACGGGCGTAAATATAACGATGTTCACCGGATTTGGTGGTTATCATCAAATTATCCCATATCATTCGCAATGGGTCACCACTGTCCATATCATCCATAACCCTATCTTTTATCAATTCACGGTAAACCGGATCCGGATAAACCTTGTCGAAAAACGTTAGAACATCGGGTATTTCCACGTCTGAATAACCATAAATTTCTTCAAATTGTTTGTTAACATATAACTTTTGACCACTGCTGATATTGTTTAAAGCAAGGCCAATAGGCAAATTATCGATTACTGCCTGAATAAATTCATTTCGTTGCCGTAATTCTTCCGCGGCAATTGTCACTTCTTTTTCTGCCCGTTTACGTATAAGCGCATTGGTTGTAATATTCGCGAACATGCGTATTTCATCACCATCCGGTACCGATTGGTCACGGTCTCCGGCGAAGGTGATTGTACCTATTAATTTATCACCATGTGCCAATACAATTCCAATAAACCAACCGAACCCAAATAAATGTTCTATCGCATTTGCAACAATTTCCGGAATAGAACCGAAGGATAATTCATGTAAAGTTAATTGTTTGCTGATATCCTGCGAAATCATCATTTTATACTGTTCTTTACTTATGCGCGCCTTAAAACCTATCTGTTTTTTACCTAATAACTGAACCGCGGGGGAATGGATGTAATCCTCTAAAGTTGAGTATTTAACAATTAATTCTGATGTTTCTTCATTATAAATATTTATCCATGCTGCTTTGGCGTTAACCAGTTTTTGAATATTATAAATTGCAAAGGGGAAAACATCATCATATAATAAATCAGAAATTTCCAATGAATAACTATTCAGCAACTGTAATGATTTATTGCGTTGGATATTTTTTTCATCTGCTAACTTGCGTTCCTGCAATTCCTGTTCTAATTCACGGGTGCGATCAACAACCATTTTAGCCAGACGTTCTTTTTCCAGTTTTTGCATTAAATTAGCTGTTTTTATTTTTACCATTGCCCGTATCTGCGCTATTAACTCTTCTTCTTCAATAGGTTTTGATAAAAATGCTTCACCACCGACTTCCAATGCTTTTATACGATTTTCTTTATCAGTTTTTAACGCGGTGAGGAATAATATCGGTATATGCATGGTGGATTCATTTGCTTTTAATATTTTACAAACCTCAAACCCATCCATTTCTGGCATTACAATATCTAACAGAATAACATCCGGGTCATCTGCCTTTGCCAGTTCAATTCCTTTTAATCCTGATAAAGCAGTGATAACCTTTGTTCCTGGAAAAGAATCGTTTATTACGGCTTTTAATGTAATCAGATTATCCTGATGGTCATCAATTGCCAATATAGTAATGCTATTTGGGGGCATTTAACTTCTCCGAAATCGTTTTAATTAATAACTTTTCATCAACAGGTTTAGGTAAGTAGCCATCAAATCCATACGAAAGAATCTCTTCCCGATTACCTTTCATTGCACTTGCAGTTAGTGCAATTATAGGAATATGCTGAAGATTTTCTAATGTACGTATGGCATTAAATGTTTTAATGCCATCCATAACCGGCAAAGAAATATCCATTAATATAAGATGTGGTATATGGTTTATTGCCTGTTCCAAACCTTTAGCACCATCTTCTGCCTCTATTATCACAAAATGTTCCTGCAGTAATGCTTTTACTGTCATCATATTGTCCGGGTTATCTTCAACAACCAATACAACAGGTTTACCATTTATTGGTTTATTATTAACTGTTTTTGGTTTTTTATCCACTTTAACTTGTGGTATTGCTACCATCTTTGCTACTGCTTTTAATAAATCGTTTTTATTAACATCACCTTTTTGAATGAGTTGATGAACATGGTTACCGGTAAGGAAACTTAGTTCCTCCTTAGTAATATGCTTTGCTGTTAATATAATTACTGGTAAAAGTGATGTTTTCTCTGAACCGCGGATAACCCGTAACACTTCAAATCCATCTACTTCCGGCATCATTAAATCAAGTATTACCGCATCCGGCAATACTTTTTCTATCTGTTCAATTGCTTCCTGGCCATTATGGGCTACCCTTACATTATATCCCTGTGCAACAATTATATCAGTTAACTGAATAATAGCCGGTTCGCTGTCCTCGACAATTAAAATAGTTTTCCCGTCACCTTTTGGTATTACATCATGTGCATTTTGTAAAGGGCGTTTCACGATATCAGTTACTATTTGTTCTGTTGAATTGATTGATAAAGGAAAAGTTATGGTAAATGTTGATCCTATATTCGGTTTACTTTCAACGGTAATGGTGCCATGTAAAATGGTCGTATATTTTTTTGCGATGGTTAATCCTAATCCTGATCCACCATACAGACGACTCATGCTCTCATCGGCCTGGCGGAACTCATCAAAAATATATCTTATTTTATCTTCCGCAATGCCGATTCCGGTATCTGATACACAAATTTCAATCCAATCGTTATGTTGTCTGCAATTTACGGTTACATTACCTTTAGCAGTAAACTTTACCGCGTTGCTAATGATATTCTGTATTATATGCCGGCATTTTGTATAATCGCTGCGAATCGGGGTGATATCATCATCTATTTCCGCTATAATATCGATACCCTTTTCTTTAGCCATTGGTTCGATTAATGTAATAACTTCCATTATTACATCACGGATAGAAAATCTATTGAGATTAATTTCTTCTTTTCCGGCTTCAATGCGCGATAAATCGAGAATGTCGTTTATTAATGATAAAAGCATTTTCCCGTTGCGTTCTATAACATCAATATAGCCGTATTCCTCGTCGGGTATGACACCTTCCAAACGACGATTTAACACACTGGATAATGCAATTACAGAGTTTAACGGTGTACGGAGTTCATGACTCATATTCGACAAAAACGCGCTTTTTAAACGACTTGCTTCATCTAACTGGTTCTTTTGCATTTCCAATTCAATATTCTGTTCAGTTAATTCATCCCGTTGGAATTGCATCTCTTTCTTTTGCGCTTCCAATTCGCTGTTTTGTTGGCTCAATAATTCAGAGAACGCGCTAATCTTTCTGAATGCTAAAACACCATTTAATCGTGCGATTAATACTCTCCAGACATCATTTACAAGCCTTATTTGTGAAGTTGAATATTTTTTAATACTGGCAAGTGAGACCACTGCTACGACACCATCTTGACTGGCAAGTATCGGTATGGTAATAATTTCGTTTGGGATAAAATCACCACTTACAGTGGCAAACTTAAACCTGGTATCATCAGGAATATCAGTGATATATTGAATCTTTCGTGTGGCTAACGCACTGCCAAACTCGCCGGTATGTTTATCTGCGGAAAATGTGATTCTGCCTATAGATGTAAGACCAATTGATTCGAAATGTTCAAAAGTATCATTCTTTTCATTTAGCAGGTATATTGCTCCGATTTGTGACCCGGTTTGTTCTATCAGAGCTTTTAGTAACAGATTACAGAATGAATGAAGTTCATCCTCACTCAATAATACCTCCGCAACCCTGGCGACGGCTTCTCTGTTTTTCAGTTCCATCTCCACTGTTTCTGTCAGGTTATTGAAGGATGACGCTAAAATACCGAACTCGTTATTAGAAGTATACTTTGTTCGTACTTCCATATTACCGTTCATATATTCCCGTGTAGCATTGGTGAGTTCTATCAGTGGTTCTTTAATACTGTTTAGTAATACCACACTGACGACTGTCATTAATGCCAGAATTAAACACAATACAACTGCAAGTTGTACTATTAAAGAATCTCTGTATAATTTGGCTTCTGAATAAAATTTATCTCCCCTTTGTAATGCGAAATTGGATATTTTTTGTATTTGAGTTAGCAGATTATTTACCTGAATACCACTGACACCATTGGATTTTATTCTACTTTTTGCTTCTGCAAGTTGACCGGCGATTATAAGTTGTATGTTTTTATGATGTATGGATTTCCATTGTATAAAAGCATTTTCTGCAGTAATGACATCATTCTTAGGACCCAAATATCTTTCATAAAGAGTTGTGAATTTTTTTGCTGCGCTATTTTCTGACAGATCCATTTGTTGAATTATAACTTCTCTTTCTTTATCATTATCAGCAAGTAGAAGTTCTTTGGTACTATTTTCTGCTGATAATATTTCAGCAGTAAGTTCACCTATTGCTCTGCGTACAATTAATGGATGATTGTATAATCCTTCTGTTTCATCCCATAGTTTATCTGCCTGATAAAATGCCAGAGCACCCAGAATAATCACGAAGAACATGATTATTCCCAGGCCAATACGCATTTGTGAACCTATCTTTAAATTTTTAAGTTTCATTAGTCACCTTCAATATTTACGCTTGCGAAAAATAGTAAGTGCGGGGATAACCGGGTAAAAGAAATCATTTAACGATACGATATCTCTTTCGGCCTCGCCGGTAACAAAATATCCATTGGGTGATAAACAATAATAGGCTTTGTTTATAATACGCTGACGAATATCCGGTCGATAATAAAACAATATATTTCCACAAATAATTAAATCAAAATCACCAAAAATACTCATAGAAGGACAACTGGAACTTGTATCCAATAAATCATATATAGAAAAATCAATTTTATCTTTTAAGTAATCTGTTATTTTATAAAAATCACCAACAGGATTAAAATATTTATTAAGATATTTTAAACGTACCTGTTGTAAAGATGATTTATCATAAATTCCATGTTTAGCATTTTCTATCTCAAGTTCAGATATATCTGTAGCAAAAATCCGATAATTTAACTCTTTGCCCCTGAATCCTATCAATTCATCTAAAAGGATAGCTATGGAATATGCTTCCTGTCCACCGGCACATGCCGTTGACCAAATCCTTATTTCGTTTTCTCCGGCATTTTTCTTTTCTTCAATAAGGCCGGGAATAATTAATTGTTCCAATAACGCGAATGATAGTGGATTCCTAAAAAACTCACTGTATGTAATATTCAATGAATCAATGAAAAGTTGCGTTTCGTCAGCGTTTTCAGCAATATAATTACTGTAATTTGAATAATCATTAATTTCTGTTATAGTCATGCGTTTGCTTACAGATTTCAACAGAAATGACTCGTCATATTGCGAGATATCTTTGTTGTAAATCGTTTTGATGACATTTATCAAATCATTCAAATTATGATTCATATACTGCCTTTACACAGACGATATTTATAATATCATGGATAAATTTTACAAATTATAAAGAAAACTTTACACCCATTATACAATATCGTCAAGGAAACAGTTGCTATTAACTTAATTGTTATTAATTAAGTTGAAAAAATAAGCAATCTTAATTAAGATTGCCCATGCGTTTTATATTCATATCCTATGACTTTTCATAACAGGACTTTCCTTGTTTATCCGTCGGATCGGTCTGATCGGTCAGATAAAGTCAGATTATTAAATAAAATGACACCTAACGTGGGATTCACCCGCAACCCAATATTTACTGTTCACCGCGAGAGAACGCATAGAACACAAAAGAACTTTTAATATTATCTTCTTTTGCGTTCCTTGAGTTCTTTCGCGGTGAATATTTGGTCATTACATTAATTTGCAAAACCCTTGTTTTTTATCAACATTTTTATGAGTTAAGGTACTAAAGCGAAAGTCCTGAATTTACTAAATCTGCCAGCGAATCAATGATATTCGATATCCCCAATTTGTATTCCGGGTCGCCTTTGCACATAAAATAGATCGGAAGAGCACACGTCTGAACTCCAGTCACATTCAGAAATCTCG
>CAZNLA010000138.1:0-11602 GCA_964573385.1 uncultured bacterium | reverse complement strand
CCTGCAACGCCATAAAATGTTGTCCTCGTGGATGAAACCACGACTTATGCCGACATGTGCGCTACTGCCACCTGCCGTTGTACCAACCTGTTTCCAAAAAATCGGCCGGTTTTTCAATAGCATCGCTGTATTCCCAACTATTTGGCAAAGCGCCGTAAAGACGCGCCGATACCGGCAATTTGCGTTTTTCCGCTTCATTTATCATCCAATTCGCTTCCGGTTCATACGGCATGGCATGGGCATTATCAAACTTTGCTTCATCTAGCCACAACTCAAAACGGAAACCATTTTTCGCGCAGAACTCAAGGTCTTCCAGTGGGTCAGCATCCGGACTGCCACCCGGCAGTTTTTTCCAGTCATGATAGTTGTTAACACCGCCTAACCCGTAAAATCCCCATCCATAACGATCAAAACGGTCAAGGAAGGATGGGTAAGATGAAACGTCTGCTTTAGAAACCGGAGAATTAAAGACCGGCGAACCCGCAATAAAATCTTTTATGATAGCTGAATCGCCTGATGTTATATAAACATTGTTTCCTAACACAGTACCGGTAATAGAATTACCACCATCTATGTTAAATAGACGATAATTAATACCGTTTAAAGTAACAGGTTCTTCCCGCACCCCGGGTGATAAGGTTATATCTGCCAGATATTTAGCTAAAATTGTTTTTGCGTTATCATTACTGGTGGCACTGAATATCGTTAAATTTACCTTTGAAGGTTTGTTATCCGGGGATGATACCGTTTGATATGCTGCAGATACCTGACCATATCCACGCAATAACTGTGAATTATTTGCTGGTGATGTTGTATTAACGCGCCATCCGGCAGGTATGCATTCAATTGCCATAACACGCACCGAAAATATACCGGTTATACCGGCAACACAAATTAAACCCAGCACAAAAACACGTACTGATTTCAGAATTAAATTCATCTTTTCCCCTTTTAATATTATCAGGTCGAAGTGACCATTTTGTATGTATATTTTTAGTTATTGGCGAAATTCCTGTATTATACAGGCTTTTGTAAAACCCAATCATATCTTTTTTTGTAGGGAATGCCGTCCCCGGCATTCCTCTGTGAGATAGAAACTCTATGTTAACGGAATGCCGGGGACGGCATTCCCTACAATTCAGATGGGTTTTACGATTGCCTTTATAATTTATCGCTGTCATAATACCGTATTTCCACCGTTTTTATTGTTGATGCATTATTAAAATGCTGCAACGATAATGTTATGGAGTTTGTTTCATCAGCATTTAAATATGCGGTAATATCCATCAAAAAATGCTGACCACCAATATCGCGCCGAATAAGCCGTTTATTAAGAATTATGCCAATAACATTATTTTCATCAGTTTCGACATACAGAAACGCGCGTTTCACCTTCATTGCCGCATCCGTTGTAAAGGTGCGGGTAATATCTCCACATGCCGGTTTTGTTTTCCCGGGTAACTTAATGCCGTTCCAATCGCCGGATAAATCCTGCCGTGCTGCCGGTTCCGGTATATGTTCCAACCACAAATTGCCGGCAATACCACCAACCGGGGTTACACTTTCAGTAATAATGGCGATAAGATGTTCACCGGGGGTTAATTTGTCTGTCAGATTAGTTATGCTGTTTGCGTATTTCCACCCTCCACTGTCTGACAATAATTTACCATCCAAAAATATTTTCGTTTTATATGGAGGTAAAAACACCACTACATTTGTACCGCGCAACCATAACCAGGTTTGACCACCATCTTTCCAACTTGCCGGCACGGTAAAGCGTTTGCGGTAAACAGCTTTTTTAACATCTGTATATTTCTTACCATACCATATGCCAAGTGCTGTTTTATCCCATTTGCTGTCATCAACATCAATGGCTATCAGCGATTCAGTATCCTTTGCGTCAACAGCAACCGGCCGGAATGCCCAGTCATTATCAAGTAGCATACTGTTTGGCCATGGTTTTACTGCTGGTGCCGGTGCCGGCTTTTTAGTGCCTTTCCACCATTCACGCTGTAGTTTTATCCAATCCAAAGATGTGCTGTTTAATGTATTGCCGGGTACAGCAAAGGCGTATGTTTCCAACGGTTCCATTTTAAAATCAGTTATTTCAGTTCCGGTATCAGTAATTTTTCCGGTAATTTCCTGCCCGGTGAGTAAATTTAAAATGGCATTGTGGGTTCCCGGTATTTTTATTGTTACTGTTTTCGGTTCTTTTATTTCATTTGCGGCAACTATGTAAATATCATACAACCCATTATTGCTGACAAAACGCGCGGTGCGACACCACGGCACCACAAATGCCGGTGGCATATTTACCCCACACCACTTTAATAATTCATACCATCCGGTCGACACATATGGCATGCCGGTGCCCATGGTGATAATTTTCCCCTTGCCCAACTGGCGCACACCCATTGCAATGGTTTTATTTGGCCATTGCAGAATATCCTGACATTCCGGCGCCACCTTTTCAAATTGCACCCCGGCACCACCCAACACCGGAGTTCCGTTTGCCTCTTTCTTTGTCCACAACGGATCGGTAAAAATAGGTTGCCCATCTATCGCGCCTACGCGCCAGTTATCATTATTTCTGACAAACTTATATCCGGTTAACTTTTCTATCGGCCAGGTATCCGGCGTATCCGGTGAATGTCGTCCGGTTTGTCCCTGGGTGATAAATATTCCACCGGCGCGCACCCATTCATCAATTTTAGCGATTAACTGGTCGTCCATTATCAGGGTGGCGTCATCTACAATTACTTTATATTTATTCACATTTCCGCGGGTAAAATCAATTTCGTTTATCAAATCGCGCGGATTCGGCATTCTGCCTAATGTCCCGATACCTTCTCTGCGGTTATTCCACAATAATGGAATATCAAAATGATCCCAGGGGAACCCGGTTAATCGGTGTGAACGTACCCCTGCCAAAACAGCAACTTCCGCTTGCGGATAATGAAATTTCCCCATTAAATGCACCAATGGCAGGTGCTCCTCAAACCATGCTTTCTGGTCAGGTCGCCACATTATATCGCTAATATCCATGAAATAATCAACAGACTGAAGGCCTTCCGTCATCCAATTGCCAAAATAACTTTTCAATGATGGTAATTCATATGCCGGGTTACCGGGTTCCAGGCTCATTGGCATTCCGGAACTGCGCATCAATGCTGGCAGGTCGTCCCGCCAATTGCCGGACATTCCGCCGGTATCATGAAAATAACAACCATAATCCTCTGATAACGCTTTCATTACATCTGTAACGGCGTGGGGTGCCATAAGTTTTATTACTTTATCAGGATCCTGCCGACGTATTGACTCAATAGAACGTCGTAAACCGTCTTCGCGCAACCAGGTTATAAAGTCCCGGTAATCCACCCATCGGTTATTCATCTCTTTACCCAGGTCCGGGTAACACCGCGGGATGTATGAAGACAGGTAAACTTTGTATGACAACATCCCCAATGGCAATGACAAAGCCACATTATTTCCGCCGGTTTTCACTTTATCTGTTATGTCATATACAACCCATGACGCCCATTGTCTTTCTGACTGATCCATTAATTTGCTGCCATTTATGTATGCCCGTACCGGAATATTTGACCCTTGTTCCAGCGACCATACATACAAAAAGGTTTTACCGGAGCTTTTTAGTTTTGTTAATTCATCATCATTAATATTAAAATTGCGACGAAAAACAGTGGGCACTTTAAACTTATCCCGAAAAATCTGGCGGTCATCACCGGGTGCTATCAGTTTTTTCCAGGTGTTATCATCCAGGTCAACTTCTCCCCAATTATTTTTTTCATTTACGGTTAACTGTTCTTCTGTTTTTATTCTCCATTCACCCTTTAAACTGACAGATTCTTTGCCCCAACCCAAAAATTCTGCCGGTTCCGGCATACGAATATCATCCCATTTCGTTATCACCCCGGTACCGTTATACCACCGTTTATCAACTAACTGTGGTGTTTTCAATTTCTCCTGCAAATATTCTCTGAAACGTTTATCCGCAGTGGGACCACTGTCAAGAAACATCGCCACCGGACCTTCGACTACCTCACCATGCCATTCTCCATATCCTGTAACATTTGGGAATGCCTGGTATTTGCCCACTATTTTATATAAATCGCTGAATTGCTGATTTTTGCCCTTAACTGAAGTCCACCCAAGGGTGTTCTGCGAATTGCCGGGGAAACCGTTATTGCCATTAATGCCATACCAACTACCTATATAATCCGGCACTTTGCGCTGCATTTCATCACCATACCGGTTTGCCATCCACTGTGGCGCAGGTGCCCCCTGCATTTGAACCATAACCGGTATATTCATATCCCGTGCCAGTTCAATGGCCCAACGGTCGGCATTGTCATCTATAATTCCACCCGCACCGACACTCTGGTTAAGACCGATATCAATCTGCAGTCCTGTTCCCATCTTTTTTGCCCATTCAAACTTTTCACGGACATCATAGTTTTCCTGCTTTTCCGGCATTTTCAAAGGCGGATTACACCAAAACCCAAAACCCCATTTGTCAAACTTATCCAGAAATACCGGCACTGACGACCCCGCAAAAACCACATCTTTAAATGATGTTATTTTCAGCCATTCAATAATTTTTGCCGCGTCATTCGCTGTTTGTCCTATTATTATTATCACCCTGTTCTGTTGCCGCAGTGCACAGACAAATCCTTGTTTATCAACCACAGAAATTGGTATTTGTTTCTTTTCAATATTAATATAATCATCTTTAACCCCGGGAAATGTACGCAAATCAGAATTATATTTCCCCAAAATTATTCCTGCTTTATCCGCATTCGCGCAACGAATAATTAATACCGAACCGACAGATATTCCTTTATCATTTTTATATTCGACAAACAAATTTTGCAGGGAACCATATCCGCGTACCACCGTCTCCGGAGAATAAACACGGCGTAACTCCACCATTTTATCCGGCATTTTTAACGGCAATTCTATTAATGACACCGCATAAATATTGCTTACAATACCCAGCATAATTACAAACAATAATTTGATAACAATAAATTTATTATCAGAAAAAAGTTGACTGTAAACTATATTTTTAAACATCTTCATCTTCACCAATTTGTACCACCCGATAATTATACTGTCATTTTCAACATATTTATGCTTATCTTTAGTAATGACATCATTGTCTCTAATGGTATGCGCTTACATTGATTAATTCAATAGCACGTATACAAAAAAACCATGTTACATGTTACATGGTTTTTTATTAAAATTAATATTGACAATAATAGTGACCTGAAATATATTTAAAAAACATTGTTGTATTAAATATATTTTGCAATTATGTAAAGTGAGGTAATTCTATGTTATACAATCATCGAAAAGGTTTTACACTAATTGAATTGCTGGTGGTCATTGCCATTATAGCAATTTTGGCTGCTATATTGTTCCCGGTATTTGCACGGGCGCGTGAAAAAGCCCGGCAAACAACCTGCCAGAGCAACCAACGTCAGGTTGCGGCGGCTATCCAGATGTATGTGCAGGACCATGATGAAGCACTGCCGAACGCAAAAACATGGAACTCGGCTATTGGTGTCGGCAATGAAGTATTAAATTGTCCGTCAAATAGCAATAAAACATCACCTGACTATTTTTATGTTGGTGGTTCTTTTCTGTCTGATGCCGGTATAGGTGAAGTGTCATCACCATCCGACGCGCCATTACTGGGAGATTTTAAAACTCCTGAAAGCGGAAAACCGTATATTGATGATAACGGTTTGGGCGATTTGCAGATAGCGGTGGCAAACAGTGACGCGCGCCACAGTGGCAGTGCGGTATTCGCTTTTGTTGACGGTCATGTTGCCACTATAAAGAGTGATAATATCACACCGGATTTCTTTCTCCCCAGTGCTGTTCGCGGATTCCGTTGTTATTACATGGAAGAACTGGCGCCTGTTAACAGTGCCATCGCCTGGACAGCAACATTACCAGCATTGTTAGACAGTAAAAAACTGACGGTTGTAATGGGTATGGGTATGACAGGAAACAATGGCGATCCCAACAGTATATGCCTTACCACATCAGGTTCATCCGGTATCATTTATCCCGCCAGAAACGCCACAACAACGAATATTACCGGCGACGCCACAGCACAATTACCATGGTTGAAAACCGGTGCAACCGGCAATGTTACTAAGGTTGACTGGGGTAATAATTTCAATTGTACAGCAGCAAAATGGTGTTATCAATATGGCGGAGGTGGTGGTATAGGTGCATATGGCTTATTCCCCATTCTTGCGGCCGATGATACGACTACAGTGCGTAATGACACTATTACAATCGTCCCCAATGTAACAGTACCAACCGCTAAGAAGATGGTGGTTATTCTGTTGCAAAAACAGGATTCTCCACTTACCGGAACCGTAACATCAATAAAAGAAGGAACGCAAACAGATAATGATATTACCAGTTTGCAAATTAAAACACCGGGGTCAGGTTATGGCCCGAAAGCCAACGGAAAAATTATCAGATTAAGCCTGCGACCAGACACCGCGATCGAAATTAAACTATCAACCCAGGGGCTAGGTTCCGGACATCCTTCACTGATGTATCTCGCTTTTGAAAAGTAAACAACGCCGGATATATATATAAATTAAATGGGCAGAAATCTTCTGCCCATTTTTTTATTCTTACCCCAACAAATTGGACAATCCTTCAGACATGGTCACTTACGACCTAACCACCCGGCAACATCCGGCGCGTAATAGGTGATTATTATGTCGGCACCGGCGCGTTTGATACTGGTCAGGGTTTCTGTCACTGCGCGTTGTTCGTCTATCCAACCTTTTTCAACGGCGGCTTTTAACATGCTGTATTCACCACTCACCTGGTAGGCGGCTATGGGCAGTTGGCAACTTTCTCGGACATCGCGGATAATATCAAGATATGGCAATGCCGGTTTTATCATTACAATGTCAGCACCTTCGTTAATATCCGCCTGTACTTCACGCAGTGCCTCGCGTCTGTTAGGTGGATCCATCTGGTAGGTTTTGCGGTCGCCAAATTGTGGTGCGGAACCTGCGGCATCGCGAAAAGGCCCATAAAAAGCAGAGGCGTATTTGGCGGCATAACTCATAATTGCGGTATCGGTAAAGCCAAAATCATCCAGAGATTGACGAATATATTGCACCCGTCCATCCATCATATCTGACGGGGCGATGATATCAGCACCCGCCGTAAGATGGGAAATTGCCGTCTGTGCCAACCGTTCAAGGGTAGCGTCATTCTGAATACACTGGTTTTCATCGGGTAAACCGCAATGGCCATGGTCGGTATATTCGCACAGGCAGACATCGGTTATCACGCATAAATCCGGCAATGCCTGTTTAATGGCAGCACAAGCACGTTGGACGGTGCCGGATGATGAATAAGCCTCTGACCCGACAGCATCTTTAAACTCCGGTATGCCAAATAGTAACACCGCGGGGATACCAAGGCCAGCAACACGACGGCATTCATTTACCACACAATCCACTGACCATCTGTATTGCCCGGGCATGGATAAAATCGCTTCTTTCACCCCGGTACCAGGCACAATAAATAACGGATAAACTAAAGAATCTGTCGTTAATATTGTTTCGCGCACTAACCGACGGATAGCAGGTGACTGGCGCAGACGCCGACCACGATAAAAATTGTTCATATTCCGGAATCCCTTAGATAATATTGTTTCATCGCTTCCACAAAAGCAGGCATAGAGTTATCTGCTGCTTCAATATCTACATTTAAACCAGCTTCCCGTGCTGCCATGACGGTGGATGCACCCATACAGGCAATTATAATCTTGCCGATATTGCCGGCAGCAAGATCGCGAAAAGCAGTAACTGTTGACGGGCTGGTAAATGTGACAATATCTATTGTTGCCAGATCCGGCAATTCTATATGGTGAGCAGGGAATGTTTCATAAACCGGTATTAAATCCACCTGCGCGCCACGTTCCTGTAAAATAACAGCCAAATCATCATTGCGTTTATTGGGTGATATAATGGCAATTTTTTGTTGCGAATCGGGCAATTCACGCGCCAGTGTGGCGGCATCTGACTGTTGCGGTATAAAATTCACATGCAAATGCAGGTTTTTCAGGCTTTGTGCTGTCCCCTGTCCGATAGCCGCAATTTTTGCCGTACCCATTGCCCGGGTATCACAACCGATTTTTTGCAGGTGTTGCAATAAACTGTTTACCCCATTTGCGGCTGTAAAAACCAGCCAGTCAGATTGTTGTAAACGCGATAACAAGTTTTCCGGCATTGGTAATAATTTCATCGTGATTAACGGGAAAACCACCGGTTCGGCACCGGATTCTGCCAACAACATCGCCAGCGAATCTGCCTGGTGTTGCGCGCGGGTAACCAAAATACGTTTTGCGGATAAAGGTTGATGTTTAAACCAGTCAAGTGATTTATGCAAATTTACCACTTCACCGATGACTATTGTTACCGGCGAACGCAAACCTGCTGTTTTTACCTGTTCAGTAATAGTTGCCAACGACCCGGTGACTACACGTTGCCGCAATGTAGTACCATCCTGAATTATTGCCACCGGTGTAGTTGCATCACGACCACCACTTATAAGTTCATCAATGATAATCGGCAAATTCGCCAGTCCCATCAGGTATACAAGGGTGTCAGCATTAGGTGTAACATATTTTATCCCGCTGTCATCAGTGGCACTATCATGCCCGGTGACCACGGCAAATGACCGGGCAAATCGACGGTCTGTCACAGGAATACCGGCATACGCAGGGACCGCAATGGCAGATGTCACCCCGGGAATAATAATAAACGGGATATTATTCTCCCTTAATACTGTCGCCTCTTCACCACCACGACCGAAAACAAAAGGGTCGCCACCCTTTAAACGGCACACCGTTTTACCTTGGCGGGAAAGATCAACCAGAATACGATTAATATCATCCTGAGTATATTTATGCTGTAGAGGAGATTTGCCAACATCAATAAACTCCGCGCCAGTCGGTGCTAATTTCAGCAGGATATTATTAGCCAGACGATCAAAAACAACAGCATCCGCACGCGCCAACGCATCCGCACCGGCACGGGTTAACAACCCCGGGTCACCGGGACCGGCACCAATAAGATAAACAGTGCCAACATTATGCTTATTTTGTACAACCTTGCTCATAATTATCCGCTTTGATAGATGGTAGCACTTATAGCAGGGATAGGGAAGAAGGGACGAAGGGGCGAGGTGTTAGGAATTAGGTTCTTAGGGTTTAGGTTTTAGACTGGTAACAAGCAAATTCATAAAAAAGTCAGGAATTTACAAAGGTCACTTAGGTATTAATGGTAATAAAATCGATTTCTACCGATATCATACGAATTCAACTGTTTCAATATATATTAGCAACGGAGTGGCGACATAATGATTAACCCCAGGCGTCAGCCTGGGGGAGTAACGGCTATTAACATGAGCCTTGTAAAGGCGACTTTATAAAAGCACCTCTCCGAGGCGCAGTCAATGTTATGGTTTAATCCCCAGGCTGACGCCTGGGGTTAATCATTAAAATGCCTTTCCAAGGCATTAATTACTCATAAATACTGCAAACTTATCCAATTTATTTGGGTTAGGATCTTAGATTTTCAGATGTGATCACATCAACCAACTAAGTAACCTTTATAAAATTCTGATTTTTTAATTTTGGTACTAACACCTAATCCAAATAAATTGGACAAGTTTGCAGTTTTCAGATGTGGTCACTTCGACAAGCTCAGTGACCGGTAGAAATTACGGTCACTGAGCTTGTCGAAGTGACCATTATAAAAGTTCCGCCTAAAATCCTTACTTTTTTGTACAGATTTGGTTACTAACGGCCTAAGATCCTAATCCCTTCTCCCCCATCCCTCCCCCCAATTCCTTAAAAAAAGGTAAAATAACAACGACATATGAACACACAAAAATCACAAGATATATTTTCACACGCACAACAGGTTATTCCTGGTGGGGTAAACAGTCCGGTGCGTGCCTTTGCGGCGGTGGGTTGCACGCCGGTTGTTGTTGCCCGCGGGCAGGGATGCCGGGTTTGGGATGCGGATGGTAATGAGTATATTGATTATATCGGTTCCTGGGGACCATTGATTTTAGGGCATGCGCCAGCAGGAATTATTGATGCTATTTGCGCTACCGCACAATTTGGAACCAGTTTTGGTATGCTTACCGAACGCGAAGTCACCCTGGCAGAGATGTTATGCACCGCTGTCCCCTGTATGGAAATGGTGCGTCTGGTGAACTCCGGCACCGAGGCGGTGATGAGTGCTATCCGTTTGGCGCGGGCAGCAACTGGCCGGAAACTGGTGATAAAATTTGACGGTGGATACCATGGCCACAGCGATGGATTACTGGTGAAAGCCGGTTCCGGACTTGCCACCCAGGGAATCCTGAATAGTCCTGGCGTGCCGGATGAAATCGCCGCCTGCACCATATCTATCCCCTTTAATGATGTCTTGGCCTTACAAAGAGTTTTGGCTGACCGCGGTGATGATATAGCATGCCTTATTGGCGAACCGGTGCCAGCCAACATGGGCGTTGTTATCCCTGAAGAAGATTATTGGCGGAAGGTATTGGAAAGCCTTCACGCCATTGGCGCATTGCTGATATTCGATGAAGTTATTACCGGTTTTCGACTGGCACCGGGTGGTGGTCAGCAATGGACGTGGGTTACACCCGACCTGTGCACACTGGGCAAAATAATCGGTGGTGGTTTGCCGGTTGGGGCATATGGTGGCCGTAAAGATTTAATGCAACTTATCGCCCCCTGCGGGTCGGTGTATCAGGCGGGCACATTATCCGGCAATCCACTGGCAGTTGCCGCAGGCATAGAAATGTTGCGCCAGTTAATGGTTACATCACCATATAATGAATTGGAAAAGCGCACCACCAGGCTGGTAAATGGCATCAAAAACGCCGCTCTGGAGACTGGCGTGCCAATCATCATTAATCAGGTCGGGTCGCTGTTTACAATATTTTTTACTGACATACCGGTGACAAATTACCAGACGGCGTTGACTGCTGATACCAGTAAATTCGCGATGTTTTTTCAGGCTTGTTTAAAAAATGGCCTGTTGTTGCCACCCAGCCAATTTGAAGCATTATTCGTTTCAACCGCCCATACCGATGATGATATTGACAGGACAATTTCAATAATGCACACCGCTTTATTGGAGGTAGGAAAATGTTAGTTGAAAATAACCCGGTATATTTCCCGATTATGCTGGATTTAAAAGATAAGAAATGCGTTGTTATTGGCGGTGGCAACATTGCCCGCCGTAAAATTGACGGGTTAATTGAAGCAGGAGCAAAGGTTGTCGTTATTGCGCCGGAATGTTTGGAAATGCCGGAAAATGTTATGGTGATAAGAAAAACTTTCGAACCAGAAGATATCAACGATGCGTGGTTGGTAATCGCTGCAACCAATAACCCGCAAATTAACGCGCAGATTGCGACTGCCGCGACAGAAAGGCGTGTGTGGATAAATGTGGTGGATGAACCAAAAATTTGTACCGCAATAATGCCGGCTATTATACGTCGCGGTATG
>CAZNLA010000137.1:0-11628 GCA_964573385.1 uncultured bacterium | reverse complement strand
CTTTACTGCTGTGCACTACCAGATCAGAACCAAGAGTCTCTTCATGTGGTGTAAGGCGAATACCGACAGTTTTATTCAGGAATGTATATGTTAAATAACTACCGATTAACGCAATAAGGATACAAATAATTGTTCCTATCAATTGACTTCCAAAGGTTACTCCACCTACTCCGCCAAAGACTTCTAATCCAAATATGCCACAGGCGATTCCACCCCAGGCTCCACATAAACCATGTAACGGCCAAACACCCAGCACATCGTCTAATCTCCATTTTTCATTAATGAGCGAGAAAGCTTTAACGAATATTAAACCAGCGATAATACCGACTACTGCTGCCCCAAGAGGATGATATTTATCAGAACCAGCGCAGACAGCAACCAGTCCGCCTAATGCACCGTTATAAATTGCTACAGAGTCGTTTTTAGATATTAATGATGCGGAAACGACACCACCGACCATTGCCATTAATGAATTTATAGCAACTAATCCGGATATATCTTTCAGATGTCCTGAACTTGCAACATTGAATCCAAACCAGCCTACCATTAAAAACCAGCTTCCTAACGCAACGTAAGGAATCGAATGAATTGGTGGTGGCTCCGATTGACCGTTTTTGC
Source organism: uncultured bacterium (assembly GCA_964573385.1). Classification (GTDB taxonomy): domain Bacteria; phylum Armatimonadota; class Hebobacteria; order CAIYQO01; family CAIYQO01; genus JBAXQQ01. The sequence continues at coordinate 11,010 of CAZNLA010000137.1, read as the reverse complement.
GATAACGTCCAAGACGTGGACCAAGAATCATAATAGCTGGTAATGCCATCCAACCACCCATCGCATGCACAGCAACAGACCCGGCGTAATCATGGAATCCTGCACCAGCGATATTTGTTAACCACAAATTGAAATCTGTTGACCAACTTCCCCAAATTAACCTTTCAAATATGGGATAAAATAAACCTACAAGTATTGCACCTGCCGCAACCTGTGGGCCAAACTTCGCGCGTTCGGCAATTCCACCGGATATAATTGCGGGTATACATGCCGCAAATGTTAGCAGAAAGAAAAAGTGAACAAAATCAAAATTTGCATTAAAGCCCAATTCCTTAATTGGCTTTAAAAAAGTAATGCCATATGACATTGTAAACCCAATCAATAAGTATACAAATGTCGATACTGACCAATCCATTACGATTTTAGTCAGTGCATTTACTACATTTTTTCTTCTTACTGACCCCGCTTCCAAAAAAGCAAATCCGGCATGCATTGAAAAAACCAGTGCTGCTCCCCAAATGAGCAATAGAATGTCACCACTGGAATTCAAGTTGTCTATCATTTCTTTCATTTAAAACACCTTTACATAAAATTGTTTGATATGTTTCTTATTTTGTCATTTACTGTTAACATAATATTTCCAAATGTTTCAGAAATGTTACATAGAATCTGTTTATTGATATTTTGAACGTAATCCTTTTAAAAAATATTTTAAAAAAATTAAAAATAAATGTATAATCATGCCGATGAATGAAGATGTTTTAAAACAAAAAAAGCTGTTGCGAAGAAAAATGATTAATTGGCGTGAATTAATTAATAGCAATAACAGGGTTGAATGGAATAGATTGATTTGTAATAATATCTTATCATTACCTGAATTTAATGATGCTGAATATATAGCAGGTTATATTGCATTTAAAGGTGAAGTTAACCTGACCACAGTGTTAGAGACAGGATTAAGATATGATAAAAAAGTCGTTTTGCCTGTAACTGATGCAGTGAAGCACATAATGATATTCCGGCAAATATTTGATTTGACAACACTGGTCAATGGCGGATATGGCATATTGGAACCACCATCACAGAACAATATCATTAATATTTCTCAAATTAATTGCGTAATTGTTCCGGGTGTGGCATTTTCTTCTAAAGGTGCGCGGTTAGGGTATGGTGGTGGTTATTATGACTCAATTCTATCATATACGAATTGTCCAAAGATAGCAGTTGCTTTTTCTGGTCAGATTCTTGATGATATTCCTACTGACGAAACAGATATTCTGATGGATTATATAATTACAGAAAAAGATATATTAAAATTTAATTAATTTTTTAAAATTGTTAAAAAATCATCATTTTTTTGTTAAATAATTGGGTATAATTAATAAAAATATGTCATTTTCTTTTAAATAAACAATATAAAGAAGTGTCTTATTAAAAAATACGAGGTGAAAAATGATAAAATCAAAAGGTTTTACTTTAATTGAGTTGTTGGTTGTAATAGCGATTATTGCCATTCTCGCCGCAATTCTTTTTCCTGTCTTTGCCCGGGCAAGAGAAAAAGCACGTCAAAGTACCTGTATAAGCAACCAAAGGCAGATTGTTGCTTCTGTGCAAATGTATGCACAGGACCACGATGAAGTTACACCAGATGAAGTTTCTGTATGGACTGCAATTAATGTTGATAAAGGAATTTTGATATGTCCGACTGCGGGGAAAAATAATTTAGCACCTTATATTTACAGTCATTATCTTTCCAATGCTTCATTAGGTACATTTAAGGACCCAACCACCACCCTGGTAACAGGTGATGGTGCGCACACTGCCACAGTGGCACGCGCAGCGAATTATGTACCAAACGCACCGGCAATGATAGCGACTATTGACAATGTCTATTACAGCATTAAAGATTTAACCTATCGTCATACCGGCACAGCAGTATGTTCTTACCTAGATGGACATGTTACTGCAGTACAACCTACACGTGGCAGTGGTTTAACCGGTGATTATTTTATGTATGCTTCCGACGTGCCTGCAGATTACCAAAACTTTACTGTTAACGCTAATATGATATTGAACAAATCACTTAACGCACCATTTGTAGATTTCGATAACTCCGGTGGTATACCATTCCCCACACCAAATGGTAATCAGCATAATTTTTCTGTCCATTGGACCGGATCTTTCCGCCCATTATATTCAGATTACTATGTTATTTACCTTGCGGCAGATGATGGCATGAGACTTACATTAACTGATGTGAGAAACAATAATAATGTAATTACGACTGGTAATACTTATTGGAGAGATCAGGGAGAAACAGAAACGTTACTGTCTGCACAACCGATATATTTGGAAGAAGGAATTAAATATCCGATTTTATTTGATTATTATGAAAATGGTGGCGGACCGGCAGCAGCCAGATTACGCTGGGCAAGTTCGTTGCAGGAAAAACAGATTATTCCGAATGAATGCTTATTTACAACAAAATAATGCTGAAATGGCTGAATTTATAAAAAAAAAGTTTAGCCATTTAATTTATTTTCTTCGCGATAACTTTTATTTTGGATATTGTTTGAAACAAAGGAGATTTCGATGGATCGAAAATATAGAGTGCTACTTATTGAAGATGATGCAGGATTAAATCTTGCAATTTCAATTATCTTGCAGAATGATTTCGAGGTAATATCTGCTGACTCTATTCAGGAAGCACGTTTATTATTAAATTGTAATCCGGACCTGATATTGTCAGATATCAGGTTGCCGGGGGTAGTTCGGTCTGAGTTTATTTATGAATTAAAAGATAAATTTGTAAATATACCGATAATAGCAATGTCATGCTTGCCAGATCAAGAGATGACAAATGAACTGGAGTTAGCGGGAATAAAAGTAATCAGAAAACCATTTACGAAAATAGAAATTATAAATATTATAAAAAGTGTCTTAATATAAAAAGTCGAGTAAAATCGGCTTTTTATGGTTTTATAATCATTACCATTACTTAGCGTCATTTAGAAATTAATGTTTAATTGTAAAAAACTGTTATATGAAAACTCGCCAAAGTTAGTGAGGTATTGAGAGTTTATATTAAAGTTATTCGGTATGTGTTCTATTTGACACCATATTAATGGCAAAAATTGTGGTATAATAAAAAACTAAGTCATGATTTGGAGTTATTATGCGAATTTATTTAGTCAGTATTTGGATTTTATCAATATTATTATTCGCAGGTTGCAGTAGTAAAAATAGTAATAATACCGGTACTGTGCCGGTATCTTCTCAAAGAATGGTTATCCTGGGTTACAATGATTTGGGAATGCATTGCATGAATAAAGATTTTAGCGAATTAATGGTTTTACCACCAGCAAATACCATGCACGCGCAGGTAATAGACCGCAGTGGGGGAGACCCAAGAATAGTTACCAGTGGCATTAGCATAGAATATTCTATTCCCGGCAATACTGAGTCAATTACAAAGACAAATTTCTGGAAATTTGGTCCTGCCATGTTTGGTAAAAATATAACTGATAATATCGGGTTATTCGGCAACGGATTAGCAGGAAATATGGTCAAAAATGTTAGCGGAAATTTTTGGGAAGTAACCGGTGTGCCATTAACTCCCATACAGGATAATGGAAATGAAGATCCATATCAGTTGGCCTTACTGACAGTAAAACAGGCAGGTGTTGTTGTCGCTTCAACACGTTCTGTTATGCCGGTTTCATGGGAAATGAGATGTGATTTATGTCATATTGCTCAACCTGGAGAAACAATTGAAACAGATATATTACGAAAACATGATACATTACATAATACTAATTTATTAAATAGCAAACCGGTGAAATGTAGCAGTTGTCATGCTGATCCGGCAATCGGTGAACCAGGTGTGGTTGGAAGAAAATCTTTATCTGCCGCTATGCATGGCGCGCACTCCACGCGTATGGATACTGTTGCAGGAAAGGTTGATGTTAGTTGTTACTCATGCCATCCCGGAATTAAAACGAAATGCCAACGGGATATTCACCATACTAAAGGATTGGATTGTTTTGATTGCCATAAATCCATGGAAGCTTTGGCATCCAATACACGTACCCCGTGGGTTGATGAACCAAAATGCTCTGATTGTCATCATAAATCTGGCAGTCAATATGAACAGGCAAATACACTTTATCGGAACTCTGTTGGTCATCACAATATCAGATGTGCAAGTTGTCATGGCAGTCCACACGCAATTACACCTACTGATCCAAGTATTACAAATAATGATAACCTGCAGGCGATTGCTACCCAGGGACATGCCGGTGTAATTAATCAATGCGCGGTATGCCATAGTGAAGCACCTGATGATTCTTTCCCACATAGTGTGAACGGTGGATAATATATACAACTACTAATCGTTAAACTGATTTTTGATTTGTAGCTTTAAAGAAGGTTAATAATAATCCGCAGGCAATTATTATTAATCCTATCCATACAAACTTTATCGCAGGTTTTGCCGTAACCGTTATCATTGCACCGGCAGTCATTTTCTTGTTACCCATCATGATTTCCTGTGTTAATATTTCCTGTGGGGTAATATAAATATCACCCCACCAAATAGGGATAATGCAGGCATTTCGTAAGCTTATATTAAAACGTTTATCATCTTTAATAGACATGATGTGTATTTTGTTCTGATTAGAAACATCGATATATTTGGTGTTTTCTTCTTCCCGGACTGCGTTAACAGTTATTATTTCCCCGGCGTATCTGAAAGAAGTTCCCTCAGTAATATAATGTTCGGCTTTTCCGTTTTGATGTCCACTGATAATAGTACCTATTAAAATTAACATCAAACCAAAGTGTGTTATAAATGCAGGTGCAGAAAAATTCAGTTTCTTATTAATAAGTTGAAAAAATGATGCAAAAATAATTGTAATAGCGATTGCTAATAATAAAATATCAATAAATGCCTGAAATTTCATGAGTGGATGCATATCCTGTTGTACCCATTCTGGCATTGCAATGAAAATTGTTACTAAAGAGATGGGAATTACAGACCAGTTTATAATTTTACTTTTAAATTGAAGAAACATGAAAATAGAAAAAATTAAGGCACATGGTGCAATGAAAAGATTATATATTTCTGTTCTTGCTGTAATATGAAATACTGGCAATGTCATACCAATAAGCACAATTATAGCGATAATGAATAAAGTAACTGTGCCTAATTTTGTTAAATGATGCACTGCTGTCTTATTTTTATCTACTGGATACCAACTATTCCAACGTACACATAGAAAATAAAGTGATGATAAAATTGAGGTAATAAGCAATGTTGATAGAACTACTAACAGTAATTGCTCACCTTTTACATAAGCATGCACACTGGCACCGGCCAATAGTCCACTGCGTGCTAAAAAGCTACCGTATATTACTGTAATAAATGCCGCGATTGATGAGATTATTGCAGGTCGCAACCATTTACCATCATATTTTGACAGATGTAATGCATGCAATGAAGCTATAGATAATATCCATGGTACAAATGATGTGTTTTCTACAGGATCCCAGGACCAGAAACCACCCCACCCGAAGGTACGATATGCCCATATTGCACCGAAGCCATTTCCTGCAGTTAACGCTAATGCTGATAATATCAACCATGGCTTTACGCTGGATTGCCATTTCTGATAATTATTTTCTATTAGCGAACCCAAAGATATGGCAAATGGTATTGCCAACAATGCATATCCTAAAAATAACATAGGTGGATGTATCAACATCATTTTATCTTGTAAAACAGGATTCAATCCGCCATAATTATGTTTTTCAGATAATGTAAAAGGATTATTTAGTATTACCATGCCAGTTAATGCTGTCATAATAAATGATAGTATCAGAGATGCACCCGGATGTTTTTTTAAAGGAATAGCCAATGATATCAAAGCTAACTCAACTGCCCATAATAATAAACCTCCTGCTTGTCCTGCCCAGACAGCGGCAATTTTATAGATTAATTTAGATGATTCAGGAGCAATATGTTCAACAACATATTTTATGCTGGTATCACCTGTTGCCATAAGGAAAGCTAATATTATAAAGGATAATAGTGCTGAGTAAACAGCAAAATATTTTAGGACTATTTTTTGATTTTTATATAATTGTATTTTAAAACCGATAATTAAATTTATTATTGATGCCAGACATGATAAAACTAAAGAAAAATATCCGAATAAAGCTATTGTCATTTAATCACCACCAATATTGATATTTATATCATATCAAATATAGCGTGTAATAACAAAAAAACATTGATAAATAGATAATTTGCAGGAATTTTTGATCATTAGTTGAATATAAATAGTTCATCACCCCACTAGTTTGCTGCTTAAACAGTGGGTTTTGGAGGAAATAAATGTCATATCGTATTACTTTAATTCCCGGAGACGGTACCGGGCCGGAATTGGCTGAGGCCACACGAAGAGTTATTGATGCTACTGGCGTCAAAATAGATTGGGAAATTGCCCATGCTGGTGTTGATATTATGGAACAAACTGGTACACCATTGCCGGAAGAAACCATAGAATCAGTACGTCGTAATGGCGTTGCGCTAAAAGCACCTATAACAACTCCGATAGGTTCCGGTTTTCGTAGTGTTAATGTTGCGTTAAGAAAAGAGTTGGATTTGTATGCTTGCGTAAGACCCTGTAAGTCATATGAAGGTGTGCGATCACGCTATTCTGACGTTAATATAGTAATAGTACGTGAAAATACAGAAGATTTATATGCTGGTGTTGAATATGATTTGGGTACAGACGCCGCAAATCATATAATTGAAATGGCTGGTGGGAAAATTAAATCAGATAGCGCTATAAGCATCAAACCGATTTCAGTATCCGGAAGTCGCAGAATTGTGGAATATGCTTTTGATTACGCGGTTAAAAATAACAGGAAAAAAGTAAGCGCGATTGCAAAAGCAAATATTATGAAATATACTGATGGACTATTTTATAAAGTCGCCCGTGAAGTTGCTGAGGAATATAAAGGTAGAATTGAATACGATGAAGTGTTGGTTGATGCTTTATGTATGCGGTTAGTGCAACGTCCTGAAGAATCTGATGTATTAGTATTACCGAATTTATATGGTGATATCATAAGCGACCTTGGCGCAGGTTTAGTAGGCGGTCTTGGAGTTGCTCCGGGTGCTAATATCGGTGAAAAAGGTGCTGTATTTGAAGCCACTCATGGCAGTGCACCGAAATATAAAGGCTTGAATAAAGTGAATCCTACAGCACTGATATTAAGTGGTTTATTAATGCTTAAACATCTTGGCGAAGATAGTGCCGCAGAAAGATTGGAAGCATCGGTTTCTGAAGTTCTGAAAGAAGGGATTTCTGTAACCTATGATATGAAACCGGATAGAAATGACCCTACTGCGGTTGGTACAAGTCAAATGGCCGATGCGATTATTGAAAAGTTAAAAACAAAGTTCGCGTAATAAAAATCTATATTACAAGCAAAAGAAAAACAATGTGTATACTAACCAGTCATTTACATAATGTATCGGACTGGTTAGTTTTTATATAAATATACCAACATTACTTTGCAAAAAACAGGTTATTACCTGATATGATTTAATGCAAATCTATTTAATAATGTATTGACATTGCATAAATTAAGTATTTTTGCTTAATACTTTTTTCGTATTTTATTAAAGTTATAACTTATTAAGTAATAAATGCACATGTTTATGGAACTATATTTTATGCAAATCATATTATTTAGTTAATTTGTGAATTACTAAAAAAATCGTCTTAAACTGTATAATGTTGTAAATTTTTACATAAAGTTGAAAAATATTTAAAAAAAATGTTTTTTAGTATTGTAAAATGTTGGTTTTGTGTGTATAATAATGTAAATTATGATATTGAAACTGTATAATATCAAAATTGGGAGGCAATGCAATGGCTGCATATGAAGAAAAATCGAAGGCAACATCAGATCAAATTGAGCAATTAGTTGTCTTCACATTGGGAATGGAATATTACGGTGTTGGTATTGAATCGGTTAATACAATTATCCGTTTGCCTGAAATCACCAAAGTTCCTCACACTCCTGATTATATATTAGGTGTCATGAATTTACGCGGTATGATTGTACCTGTGATTGATTTACGTACCCGATTTGGTTTGAATCAAACAGAATGGAGCAAATCAACTCGGATTATAGTAGTAGAAAACCTTGGTTTGCAAGTTGGCATGGTAGTTGATGGTGTTTCTCAGACAATGCAATTACCTTCATCACAAATTGAACCATTATCACCTTTAGTGAGTTCAGTAGATGCCCAATATTTACGTGGAGTAGGAAAAGATGAAAACAGATTAATAATTCTGTTAGAATTGACCAAAGTACTTGCTCGCGATGAAGTTCATGCGTTGCAATCTGTAACAAAACAGAATGAAATGGAAACAAGCGCAGCCTAATTTATAAAGGAACTGCTGATGACTGATAACCAAATGACAGATTTTGCCCAGGATGAAGAGCTTTTTTCTATATTTTTAGAAGAAGTTCACGAAATATTAGAGACGTTAGATCAATCTTTAGTACAACTTGAACGTGAACCACACAATGTTGCGCTAATACAGGGAATATTTCGTGCCGCACATACTTTGAAAGGTTCTTCCGGTGCAATGGGTTTAAAAAATGTAGCAAGTCTTACCCATGCTATGGAAGATGTATTAGACAAAGTTCGCACGAATGCTATTGATGTGAATGCTGATGTAGCAGATGCTTTACTTAAAGCCCTTGATTATTTACATGGATTTGAGAATTCGTTGAAAGAAGGCAAAGGTGAAGGAAAAGTAAACGATAAATTTATTGAAATAGTAAATGAATTAAAAAACATTGCATCCGGAACCGGGGTGATTTCTATTAAAACAAGCAATGATACTGAATCATTAGGGAAATTGCCTGGTGGTCAATTAGCAGTTTTAGTAGATATTACATTAGATTGTCAGATGCCTGGTATTCGCGCGTATATGGTTATACGTGAAATGGAAAAATTAGGCGAAATACACAAGACAGTTCCTTCACGTGAACAGATTGATGCCGGTGTTATTGGTCATCGGTTGCTTATGGCAGTAACCAGTGAATGTCCTGAAGAAATTATAAGACAAAAATTAAGTATAGTATCAGAAATTGAATGGGTTCGCGTTGCAAGTAGCGATTCAGGTACTATTTTCACTCTTGATATGCCTGCGCGTAATAAAAAACAAGTAGTTGAAGAAACTGAAAATAATTCGGTTGGTGTAGGTATTGTTCAGCAACAACAAACTGTACGGGTAAATGTTGATATACTTGATAATATTATGAATCTGGTCGGTGAGTTAGTATTAAGCCGAACACGTATGGTACAGATAAAAGATGATTTAGGCGAAGCACACCCACAGGATGAGCGATTACTTGACCTTGATATAGTTACTCAGCAATTAGGTTCTGTAGTAAGCGAATTGCATGCTCAGGTTTTACAGGCGAGAATGTTACCGGTAAGTTCGTTATTCAATAGATATCCACGAATGATTCGTGATATTTGTCGTACTATGAATAAAGATGTAGATTTTCAAATATCCGGTGAAAATGAATTATTGGACAGATCAGTAATTGAAAAATTAGTTGATCCTTTAACACATTTACTTCGTAATGCGGTAGACCATGGTATGGAAATGCCAGACGAACGGGAAGCAATGGGAAAACCACGAACTGGTACTGTAAAATTAACTGCCCAACGACAGGAAGAAAGTGTATTAATCAGCATTACTGATGATGGACCAGGCATTAATTCTGAAAGATTAATTGAAAAGGCAATTGCAGCTGGGATAATTAATCACGAACGTGCAAGCACAATGTCACCAAATGAGACATTTTCTTTGATTTTTGCCAGTGGATTATCAACAGCAAAGTCGGTAAGCGATGTCAGTGGACGTGGTGTCGGTATGGATGTCGTAAAGAGAAATATTGACGCCATAAATGGTATTGTAATGGTAGAAAGCGAACAGGGCATCGGTACAAATATGACTTTGAAAATACCGTTAACTCTTGCTATTCTCCGTGCGTTAGTTGTAAAAGTCGGTCAAACATATATGGCATTGCCATTAAGTACCATAGAAGAAACTTTAAATATTAAGAAAGATTCGATAAGTACAGTTCGTGGTATGGCCATGATGCAATGGCGTGATCAGGTTGTTCCAGTGATTCATTTAATTGAAATTATGCCTGGTTGTGGTGTTCCTGATGATTTGCCGTCTTTTCCAATGATTGTAGTACAACATTCTGACAGAGTAGCCGCACTTTGTGTAGACGGTATTGTTGGTCATCAGGAAATAGTTGTAAAACCTTTAGGTTCATTTGTCGGTGCAATTCCTGGTATAGGTGGATCAACTATTCTGGGAAATGGTAAAGTCGCATTAATTATTGACGTTGGCAGTTTGTTTGATAGTGGTTTATTACAAACATTGTCAGCATGGGATTTATCAACAGATTTAAAAGCATATGGTGATTTAGTCGCTATAAACTAAAACAGGAGAAAAGGATGACAGTTCTACGTTCCAATGAAGAAAGGGAAGTATTTAAAAAAGTTGCTATAGATTGTTCTATGAAATGTGCTGAAGCGTTAGGCATGTTTTCTGGAAACTCGTTAACTATTAAAGAAGTTAATTTGCGTACCGTTGGGATGGATGATTTGATGTCCCTGATTGATGACCCGGAGGAGACTGTTGTTGGTGTTAGTTTAGGTTTTGAAGGCGGAATAGAAGGGATTGTATTATCATATTTTACCCTTGATCATGCTTCTACATTAATTGAGGCATTAATGGGAATTCGGCCAAATACGGTAGAAGATTTTGATGAAATGGCTTTTTCTGCGTTAGGGGAAGCGGGAAATATCATAGTCTCTACATTTTTAAATGCGTTATCTACTCACACCGGAATGGAAATTATGCCAACACCACCGTTTGTAGCAATTGAGATGAGTTA
>CAZNLA010000136.1:4116-11628 GCA_964573385.1 uncultured bacterium | reverse complement strand
GACAATCACGCAAAAAATCATTGGCACCATCTATTCTGAAAAATGTTCTGCGACAGGTTTCGTCTGCCAGGGTAGGACTCATCAGGATAACAATAGCGCCGTCAGCACGATATTTTTGTACAAATTTTGTTATATCCTGTCGGTATGCCATTAATGGCTTTTCCCGTGGCTCACCCTTAACCCATTGACCATTTATGGCATTATTCATCCCCAACATCATTGATACTATTGTCGGTTTTCGCCCCTCGTCTTTAAGCCGTTTTACCAGATCAGATGATGTGCTACCCCATACACCAGCCTGCACAAAATCAACTTTTGCGTCAGGATGATAATGTCGAAAAACACGTTCACACGCACGCCGGTATGTATCCGCATGGGTTATGCTATCGCCATGAAACACCCACACATCACCTTCACGGATAAATGATAATCCATCATCTGCGGCAGAGATAACAAGTGGCAGAAACAACAGTACCAGAGAACATAAGCATTTAATAAGTTTCATTTCTTTTCCTTTTTAGATAATAGACCGTTAATAAGCCATTCCGGACAAAAAACAGGATTTATATAAAGGTCACTGAAACTGCGTAGTGACCACATCTGAAAACAGAAAACCGAAAAGTGCGCACCATGTAATTACAGGACTTTCGCTTTAGGTCACTTCGACAGGCTCAGTGACCGGTCGCTAAGCCTGTCGAAGCGACCCTTGTTAAACAGATGACCCTTATGAGCGAGTGAAAGTCCTGTAATTATTTTATCTCAGTAACCTTTGCGGTGGTTTTCCTAATAATCAAGTCCACCGGTAAGGTAATTGATGTTGTCATATCTGTTGTAACGCCATTAATATGGTTAATAATAATTTCCGCTGCTTTTTCACCCACTTTATCCAGTGGCAACCGTACTGTGGTTAAAATATTTTTTCCTCGCTTATCAGTAATTTTGTCAGTATCATCATATCCAATAATACTTATATCTTCCGGAACTCGTTTTCCCATGTCATGTAACTGGTGATAGGTTAAAATAGCATCGTTATCATTTGCCAATAAAATACCGGTAATTTCAGGGTGTTTTAACAACATTTCGTATTGTAATTCCCGATGATTATCTTTATTAGGTTGCCACTCCACCGCAATTAAAGCCTCATCCGGATTAATGCCACGGTCTGCGCAAGCTTTGTAATACCCATGCTTTCGCATTAAATGTGCCGGATGGTCAATTGATTGCCACAAAATATGACGATGTCCAAGATCCAGTAGATGCGCACAGGCAGCATAACCACCGGCAAAGTCATCAGTGATTACTGATGAACATCCTTCTACTTTCTTCATCAAAAAAACCACTGGTTTATCACCGAACTGATGTTCTACCCGTAAATTTTCCAATATTTTTGTGTATAAATTAGTTGATTCGTAAATAATAATGCCGTCAACATCACCACGACGGATGGTAATCGGTAATGGTTTGTCAGTAAAATTTGAATGATAACTCAACATTCCATAATCATGTAATACTAACGATTCCAGAATGCCCTGAAAAATACGGTGAAAATACTCAACATGTACCTGCTTCGGCAACATTAACGCAATAACCTGATTGATTATCTTCTTACCGGTTTTCCTGTTCACCAGATTTCTTGCCGCCTGATGCAGTGATGGGTCGTAATTTAATTCGCGGGCAACTGCGTTAATATGCTCATAAGCTTCCGGACTCATTTTTTTACGTTCATTATTCAACGCGCGCCAAACCGTAACCCGGGCATACCCACTGCGTTCCGCAATATCATTTAATGTTGCGGGTCCGGTTAATTCATCGAATATTATTTCTTTATTAACTTTATCAGATGTCATTGTCATTATATTCTGTAAAAATCATTTTTCTTCCTGCTTTATAATAAGTACCGGGTGTGTATAAAATATATGGGCAGATAAATATCTGCCCATATGATAAGGACCACATTATTCATCAGTATATTTTAACAGAACTTTCACTATAATAGAGAAATATGCTAAAAATGGTCGCTTCGACAGGCTCAGCGACCAGTCACTGAGTCTGTCGAAGTGACCTTAGCGAAAATCCTGTTTTAATTTAATTACAGCAAATATGCCTTGAAATTAGTAACTGTCGCGCTATTAGAATCGCCAGGACTTGGATCGCGAAGTCCACGGGTAAATAATGAAATATTGTTTTGCCCGGCGTATGAATATGTCGTCATTACGCTCGTTTTACCAAGACTGACACCAGTACTGGTGAACCCTTCTGCCACCACACATCCATCCGTAATTGTTACCACCATTTTCGCTGGTTTAGACGCTACTTTCGCTAACACCTGAATTGGCATAAATTGACTGGGGTAAGATGCCGGACCAGTACCGGTACCAGGTGGGTTTGGTATGGTTTCATCAGTGCCAATATAATTCTGGCTAACCGTCCAGTAGGTGGCAACATAAATACCATTTGTAGGGGTCGTTGGTGCATTCTGATTATAAAATCCAACTGCCCAGCAATAATATGTTCCGGTATATGCGATATTATATTCAAACTGCATAGCCGGGAAACTGGTGCCCATTGGGGTAGCCTGCGCGGGCAGTGTGCCAATATTCGCTACAGTCCAACTTCCACCGGAAGCGGGAGTGGTTACTGGTCCCGGGACAGATAATACCTCTGTTTTGCCAAGGAATATAATATAACCATTGCTTAACAGTTGCGATAATGTGCTTTGTGTCGGGTCTATTTTTTCCGTGGCGACATGACCATCAACACATGCTAACAACAGATTACCGGCATGACGGGCAACAACATCACGTTCGAAATTTGCAAGGGTATAACTTAAATCTTTAGGATATGCGGAACGGTCTGTCAATAATACAGTATCCGAAGGGGAATCAACATTCCCCATCGAGTTCCCCATCAGGTTTATATTCATGCCATATTCCGGTGCACCTTCGGTTCCCTTCCCTTCCATTTTAGGACAATCATATAACCCGGGTTCACCATATTTGCCAAGGTTTGATGCCCATGAAACATCAGAACTGTAGGTTGGAAAATTTTCTTCATGGTCCTGCATATACATCGCGATTCCCGCAGCAATTTGCCGTTGATTACTGGTACAGGTAGTCTGATATGCTTTCTCGCGTGCTTTGGCGAATACCGGAAAAAGTATAGCAGCTAGGATGGCAATAATTGCTATTACTACCAATAACTCGATCAGGGTAAAACCCTTTTTTACTTTGTTAGACATAATATTGCTCCTTATAAATTATGGGAAGGCCAGTATTTGAATATTGCCAAGAGTATCGGTGGTTTGCCCGAATGCCCACCAAAACATTACTGACAATTTATTCTGTTCATCTGTCATGGTTGGCAAAGCCCTGGTCACCGTGCCGACTTTTACACCTGTTGAGGAATAACCATCCAGGGTTACATTACCATTCATTATGGTTGCTGTCAGATGTTTCACCAGTCCGGTTGTTGCTGCCTCTGTAGCACCTGCAGTTCCGTTATAAATTATCGCAAGTTTATCAGTAGTGGCACCGTTGTATCTGAGACCAAGAAATATACCACCGGAAGGGTTGGTCGATAACCCACCATTAACATCATTGGTATATGGTGTAGTCGCTCCCTGGTTAATACCCAAATATATAGCGTTATGATTACCGCGGCCAATTGTCGCATCAAACTCAATTTTCATCTTAGGGAATGTCGCCATACTGGCGGTTTCATATAATCCGGTAGGTAATACATCAATCTGACGTACCCCCCGGGTATTCATTTTTACAAACTGGGGGAATATATATGATGCCGGTAACGCATCATATATACTGTAACCACGGGCAAGCAATGTATCACCCACATTTACAACACCCTTCATGGTTTCAGTGGCAACGTGGCCATCCATACAGGTTACTATTACACTGCTTGAATGCCGGGTGGACAAATCTGTATTAAGATTAGAAATATCATAACGTGGAGTATTTGTCCCGGACGCATCAGCCAACATCAACAGTTTCGCCGGATTTTCTGCGTTGACACCACTTACATCATACATGTAGGAATTAAAGCCATAACTGGGGGCACCGGCACCTAACTTAGAAGATGCAGTAGGACAAACGAATAACTTATCTTCATTCAGGTAAGTTGACATCGATTTCGTCCATACTGTATCACCGGGATTTGGCGGATATTTGTTGTCATGGTCCTGCGCATACATAGCCAATCCCGCGGCAATTTGCCTTTGATTACTGGTGCAGGTAGTCTGCCGCGCCTTTTCACGCGCACGGGCAAATACCGGGAATAGTATTGCGGCCAATAT
Organism: uncultured bacterium; assembly: GCA_964573385.1. Taxonomy (GTDB): domain Bacteria; phylum Armatimonadota; class Hebobacteria; order CAIYQO01; family CAIYQO01; genus JBAXQQ01. The sequence goes on along the minus strand of CAZNLA010000136.1, from coordinate 7,319 downwards.
TGCAATAATCGCAATTACAACCAGCAACTCAATAAGGGTGAAACCTTTTCGATTTAACAAATAAATCATATTAAGTCTCCTTTTTATAAAAAATTAGGGAAACGTTTCCCTATAGACGACTTTATTATATACTTTGCAAATAAATTTGTCAATATATTTATTGACAAGTACAAAATGGTTTTACCTAAATTTGGAAAATATTTTCATAAAAAACTATTTTCTAAACTAAACTCTACAAAACCATAAAAAAAATAACCCCTCCTGTATTAAAGAAGGGGTTTATAAACTTAACTCTGTCGAAACTTAATCAGATATTACAAACGTCTGTAACAGTTTTTCAATATCATCATTACAGACTATATCATTTATCCATTGCTGTGGAACAGATGATATTCCGTAATATATACCGGCAAGCCCACCTGTCACGGCACCATTTGTGTCAGTATCATCTCCCAGATTAACTGCTTTCAATACTGCTTCTTCAAAAGATTTGCTATTTAATAAGCACCAGATACTAGCTTCCAGTGTATATATTACATATCCTTTTGATTTGATGTCAGTAATAGGTAAGTCAGTTAACTCACCTGTTAATATGCGGGAGAAATGTGGGAACTCGATATTGAAAGGTGCAGAATTATAAAAATGTTGCCCTTGTTCTATCATATATCTGTATGCCTGTAATGGTGTCATATTATTTAATAGGCCTTTTGCCATACAACAATATAAACCACATGCCATTTGGCTGCGTGGATGCCGATGAGTTATAGCCGAAATTTCATGTGCCATAAATAACATTTCCGGCATTGGCACTTCAGAATACCGTAGTGCTACCGGTAATATGCGCATCAGTGACCCATTACCATTATCAACTTCATCAGTACCCCCGGCTTTTTCCGCAGGTACACCGTTTTTGTATCTTGACAATGCTTTGCTGGTGGCGATACCAATATCAAAACAGTTACCATGCGGAGTCATATAACCATTATCACGCCATGCCAAAAATAATTTCGCCAGTAGTTCCGCGTTGTATTCTTTATCACAAAGCGCCTCAACAGTGCACAACAACATAGAACTGTCGTCCGACCAACTGCCAGGTGGTTGATTATATTGCCCAAACCCGCGCATGTCCTTAACAGGGTCTTCTCCCCGCCTTTCACGCGGGGAGAACTCCACTGGCACACCCAGGGCATCACCGATTACACTGCCCCATAAACCACCAAGTTTTCTATCCTTTAACGTCATGATTAATCACCTTCCTGCCAATGCCTTACCATATCGCATTGAATTCTGTTTTCCGGAGATGGTTGGTCTGCTGTCGGGTCATTTCGGCGCAATCGCCTGACTTGCATCAATGCTTCCGGTCCATTTGCTATACCATGCCGTGCCAGCCAACACCCTACCACAGTTCCAGTTCTGCCTTTACCACCCCAACAATGCACATAAACAGGCATCCCATTTTCAATAGATGCATCAATGGTGTCCAAAATCCTGCGCATAGTTTCACGGGTTGTAACACACTGGTCCGGAATTGATATGCGGACACAATCCACTGTAATACCACGTTCTGCTGCTAGGCGGGTTAATACCGGTTCGTAGGACTCAAAAAGATTTCCCTGGTGATCAGTCTCTTCCGGTTCCATCAGGTTAATTACCCGACGTATACCAGAGTCGATAAGACTGCTTAACTTGCGTAAGGCAGTTGGTAATTCCGGTGCACCCGGATAACAACCAGCGAGAAAATCGTTATCGTTTACCCAATATGAACGTGGGAATGGCACACGTCGTGTTTCTCTGACATTACGGCGACCGCGTCCCGGTTTTTCTTTCGATGCAGGTAACAGAGAAATATGAATCATTGTTTCATCAACAATAAGTGCAGACCCGGTGATACTCTCGCTGGTTATACGATGTTCAAGCCCATACCCCAAAGCATCATATGACTTTACATCACTACCAGTGACTAACGACAAAAACTCATGTGCCGCGCTCAGGTTGGCAGCAGTTCCTTCTTTATTTGTTGGTTTTTGCAATGCGTCAGTAGCATAACTTCGTAACAACTTATCATATACTTTTGCAAAAGCACGTGGTTGTGACAGATATTCACACCCAACCACAACACCATTTATGAAAACCACCATTCCACGTTGTCCCGCAATCGGTGAAAAATCCTTAACAATTGATGATAAGTCATCTTTAATATGTTCGTAAACATCGCGCATTGCGCCAGTATTAGAGTCAACCTGAAAATTACTACACATTTCAGCGACATCATCCCACACTTCACTCTGGTCTGAATTACGTCTGCCGGTATCTAATAGATTCTTTGATACTGAACTGCCTTTGTTGGCGCGCAGTTTAGCAGACATAACATTACCGGAATCCATAAACTCACGCGATGCATAATTCCATCGTCCATGTTCCACACAACTTACAGGAATTGTTGTTTTTGACCGTTCTTTCAGCAATATAGTGGTATTAACAACACGGTTTTGTTTGGCACCTGCCAACTCCTCACCGTCTAAAAGTAACACCGGCAAATCACCATCATTAATAACAGTTAATTCAGGTACAGAACCACCTTCTGTAACCTCGGTTATTGTAATAACACCGGCAGCCAAAGCTTCCTGCAAAGTTAGATAATCAGGGCCAAATGGCAAATCCGCCAATACCGGCAGAACTGCCAGCATCCCGTTATGCTGAACCTCGCCAAATTGTACACCACGTACAAAACCATCAAAAACATTGTTCATCGCTACCCTCCTCAGGTTTAACGGACCACAGATATTATTATAATCTGCTATCCAATACCTAAAGAATACCCGGCACCGGTGTCAAAATCGGACACTTTACTTTTTGTAAAAAAATAAATTTAAATAAAATTCTAAACGATGATTCTCATGATTGAAAGATTAACATGAAACGGTGTAGATTGATCTGCAAATACCAAACCATGATAAATAAAATCGTAGAGACGCAATATTTTGCGTCTAAAATGTAACAATTATTAATCATTTTTCAATTAAAGTATGAGGGTAGCAAGACGCAAAATATTGCGTCTCTACCTGCAACCATTCTTTGTCTGAACCACGATTTATTGGATTGAAGGATTTATATGAAATGGTATTGATTGATCAGGCAATACCAAACGATGATAAATAAAATCGTAGAGACGCAATATTTTGCGTCTAAAATGTAACAATTAT
>CAZNLA010000136.1:0-4016 GCA_964573385.1 uncultured bacterium | reverse complement strand
AAGACGCAAAATATTGCGTCTCTACCTGCAACCATTCTTTGTCTGAACCACGATTCACATAATTATTGAATTAACATGATCATGTAACCGATAATTCACATTTAAACTATCAATCACAAATTACCACTATAAAATTCCTCTAATCCCAAAATCCCAATAATCGTGGTTCAGACAAAATTTCCACCCTTCACTCTTCTATCTTCACATATCCGGTTCATCCGGATTTTCGGATTTAAATTTCATGGATTTATCGGGATATACCATATCAAAATCACCCCATAATGACGGAGTCAGGCGTGCTTCTGATGGTAAGTCGGCCACTACGGTTTGTGATTTGCCTGCCCAATACAGTCGATTTACTGTACGCATACCACCACCATCGCTCTGCAATATTCCGACATCACCACGAAGTCTTACCCCTGCTTTTGGTGCTGGTATACCTAATGATTTCCAGGGTATTGCGGCTTCCAGTGTCCACATTTGCAATACTTGTGTTCCCCCACCCTTCATTGATGACGAACCTATCGCAACCTTCGCATCGGTTAACAACTCTACCCGGTCCATATTGGTTTTACCCACCGGAGAAGAATATTCATGCTTTTTATCTGCCGGTGCGGTCGGGTCTATCGGCACAAATAATACTGCGGATGGTTTGCCTTTCACCAGTGAAAAGACAATTCTGATATCGCCGGCAACGGGTGACATACGTCGCGGGTCTGCTTTGGTGTCAAATGCCAGAGATATTTCCGCGGCATCACCACCTTTGAAAACAACCGGAGCATCAAGGGTGGAATTGCGGAATGGACCATCAGTTTTTGACCGGAAAGCCACATACAAATTATCTTCGTCGTACGCAATTGCCCCCTGTGAGGTAAGCAAACGGTCGGTGAAATGCAGGCTGTGGATGACAGTTTCGTTTATAGTAAAAAATGCGTCTGCCGGCCATTCATCCAATACACCTGTTACATTTACAACAGGTTCATCCAAATAATATGCCCGGGTAATTTTAGGTTCTTTTCGCGCTTCCGCTAATAATGTTCGCTGAACCTGCCAATCCTGAGTTTTATTTATATCATCCGCGGTTATGCTTATCGCTCCCTGTAATCGTTGCAGACTTTCCAGACCTTCCACCCGCACAATGCTCATATGGTTATGGCCGGCAATGGCGTAAACATTTCCGTCGGTGTAAACCACACATCCCTGATAATGTTCCTGACCGGGTCTAAGGTCGGTTAAATCTATTTTACCCGGTTCCCATTCCGGCATCGAGAATGTCTTTTTACCAAAACCGGCAGTACCACCAAGAATACATCCAACCAGCATGCCATCAGATGAATAACAGAACCAATCACCTTCATCGCTGTTAGTTATAAAATATTCTTCTTCAACACCCATTGCATTTTTAACTTTTATATGGCCAATATGGTTATGTTCCTGGTTCAATACACCCGGTGGTCTTTCGTACCCGAATCCGGCGGCATAAAACCCGTCATGTTTGGCAAACTCGTTATAATATTCCCACAATTGCTTACCATCAGCATCTATTAGTCTGGTGCCAATAACAAAGGTTCGTCCTTTATCATCACCAAAAACACGGTTGTTTCTGGCACCTTCACCATGGGTCAGTGTATCTAACTTTTCCAATTTTGTCATATCATACATGGGTGTCCCGTCTGGTTGAATGCCGGATGGACGAATGCGTAAACCGGGCGAGAGGAAAGTAAGGTCTTCACCAACTGTCCAATAATTGGGTACTCCCGGGCCAATTAATTTAACCTGCACTTCAGTTGCCTGTGGTATGCCGTCAGCATTTTTATCTCCCCAGACAAACATATACTTACTGCCATCCAGTGCCCCAAACTCATTGCGCAAATCTTTACGCGCGATAATATCTTTCCATTTATTCAAAACACCACAGGCGGCCATTGGCACAGCAACACGGTTACGTTCTTCAGTAATTAATGCTACTTCACTGCCAAAGATTGGCCCTACCAGATAGCGTTTATTTTTGTAATAAACTGTACGTTGAACATCCTGCCCCAGCAATGCGTCGAGTTCCCAACTTTTTTTGTCCCAGTCAATGACAAACTTCATCCCCTGGTAATATACATATCTTCTGTCGCGGCTATCCATGGTACCGCCACCACCATATTGGGTTGGCCCCAGGAAAGATTTATCCGGTTTGCCATCTGCGCCAAAGCGTTGAATGCGTTTCGGCACATACGTGTAATCCGCAACCCAGACACGACCCAGTTTATCAACCGTAATTCCCAATGGATTAACTAGATAAGACGGGTCCCATTTGCCTGTTTGGCTGCCACCGGGTTTGCCAATGATACGCGACAGGTTACCATTGGCCGGGTCAAATACTTTAATAACTTTTTCTTTGCCATCGGTTACGTAAATAAATCCTTTTGCGTCACAAGCTAACCCGGTTGGGTTGGATATCTTGTCTTTTGTCACTATTATTTTGCTAACGTCACCATCTTTCAAAGGTACTGTGGCAATTTGACCATCTGAAACCGCATATAATATCCCTGTCGGGTTAAAAGCCAATTGCGACGGTTTTGGCATCATAATTATTTTTTCCACCGTTGCCATGGCATTTTCATCATCAGCACCCGGCAATTTCATCACCGCGACGCGCTCATGCTTTGATACCGGTAATCCTTCCGGATCGCCACCTAAATAGCGTAAAATCGCAACACTGGTGAAACCTGCCCAGTTTTCATTTGTATTTTCTTTTTTCGATTCAGCACTGGTCATAAAATTTATGCGCAATGCCCGGGTTTTAACAATTTCCCCAAAATCCAGTGGGTAAGCGGCGGCAGCGTATCCAATATTAGCGATAGCAACCTGACGCCAATCAGCATCATTTGCCAAGGATGTTTTCGGGTCTTTATCGGCCGGTCCCACCCACGCGTCAACAGATATCTGGGTAGAAACATCACGTCCCGGCGGTGGTGCGGTAGGTTCAAACATCAGCATACCGCGCAAAGGTTGTTCTTCTTTCCATACATATGCCATTGACACCGGTGAGGTTGGTTGAATAATGGCACCCGTACGGGTAACCATCCACCCACCTTTGGAAGTAGGAATACCTTCATCACCCACACGTTCTGCCTGACTGGCAACTTCATCAAACCGGCGCGGCATAGCAAGGGTAAAGTTAATGCGTTTTGTGCCAAACCGCAACGCGGATGTTTTAATGCCACCTTCCGGTGCGGTTGCCACACCAATACTGCCGGATTTGCCGGTAACAGTTAAAGGTACCCACTGGTCATCATCCTCTTCGTCGGCACCACCACCGCCACCGTCGCCAAAATCAACATCACCTATATCAGACTCTTCCGCTGATTTCATTTTTTTACCCGGTTTCATTGCCCAAACTTTCATTTTGGCATCGGGGATAATTATTGAACCTATATTAGAAGGAGTTTTCAAGGAAAGTATCAGCGAATTCGGAAAAGCACCTGAGGTAGGAGCATCACCAAAAATTGCTGATTCCATATTGCTTAATCCTTCATTTTTAAGGCCTGGGGTTTCCGCGGGGGTTTTATCCATCATGAATGCCGCGTAAAATTTCATTAATTCGTCATATTCATAAAAATCATAATTACGGTCTGTTCTGTCGTTACGTTTACCATGTCCTTTTTTCAATGATACAAACGGTACTGATGTTTTAGGGTCCATGACATCAGAGGTGAATGAGGGTTTAAACCATGATGGGGACGGGCCAGAAATCGCCATATATAAATAACCATCCCGCACCGTGATACCATTAGCGCCAGTGTCTATTTTGCCATCAACAGGCCCCCACGGTTCGCCTGCCGGTGCTGGATTTGGTGCATTAAAAATAGACCGTCCGGAAAATTTATTTTTTGTATCAACACGATAAATATAATTTGTGGTCAGGGCATACCCAAACCGGTCATCACCGGTCACTGCATGTGGCCCATCAAAACCAAATGGGAACATACCAGCACCGAATTGCTTAACACCTTCAAGGTCGGTTG
>CAZNLA010000135.1:0-11660 GCA_964573385.1 uncultured bacterium | reverse complement strand
GCTTGTCGAAGTGACCATTATAAAAGTTCAGCCTAAAATCCTGACTTTTTTTGTAACGATTTGGTTGTTAACGGCCTCTATATCCCTATTTTGCTTAACACAAATGCCTATTAAATGATAGGAAGGTTGTTAAGGAACTGCAAACCATTGCAGACGAATGCCGACAGGGTTTGGGGGATGGCACAATACCGGGTGCCAACTGCCGTCCAATCAGACGTGTTGAAAAAGGCCAGACATTAACAGAATTCAATCCTGACCATCCATACATAGAAGCAATGTACGACCTTTCAGATTCCGGATAACTGTTGGTGAGTTGTTTTAACTAATCTCATAGTCCACAGCATCACTCTCACTCTTATACTCATCTTTTCATTTGAAAAATAATGTATGATTTAAACCAACCCCAATTGTTGTGCAAGGCTGCATTTCTGGTGTATCATCAGTTTGCAACATTTAAGCCTTGTACAAGAGAGGGGAATTATGATAAATAACACTGCGCTTACTAAATGGCATCGTGCTAATGCCAGACAATTAGATTATCAATTCATGAATGAAATTATTCATGGTATAAACTGTTCTCCCTTTGAAGCAGAGGCTATTCGTGACAAAGTTCATGAAGTTTATGATCCTTTAATGGAGACAACGAATGCATTAAAACCCGGTCAAATTCGTTTTTCAATTATATCTGCCGAGGTGTCTCCAAGTACTCCTTTGGTGAATGCCAAACAATGCCTGGTGACCTTGACATTAGATGCAGGTGAACCAGATCTACAAATACGAAAAGAAGGCGGAGTAATTGCTTTGCGACGTCATAGATTTGTTCGGATTTGTGAGGAGGCATTTCAGCAAGGCGGATTGTTTACACTTGAAGCTATGGCCAATCTTTTCAATTGTGCTGTAAGGACGTTAGTTGATGACTTGGCTGCAATACGAAAAGAAGGTATTGTCCCACCTTTACGCTCAACAGTAAAAGACATGGGACGTGCAGTTACGCATCGTCGCATTATTATTGAAAAATGGCTTGCAGGAAAAGAATATTCCGATATTGCACGTGATACTTTCCACAGCGTATCATCAGTGGGTAATTATGTAGAGAAGTTTAAACGGTGTGCCGTGTTATTCGCAGCTGGTTTTGATGTGAATCAGGTTGCCATGATAGCCCGACTTTCAACATCATTAACGGAGACGTATCAACAGCTAATCAATGATGCAAAGCCAGTTCCTCATCGTAAAGAGGAATTGGATAATACCATTAAAAAAAACAATCAATTGACGAAGAAGGAGTACCACCCATGAGTATGCCTACTTTTCAACATAAACATTATGACTCAGCGCATAAACGATTATTGCCTGAAGTTATTTCACATTTTTTCAACGTGAACTTTCCGAAGTTTTTCGGTTCTGATATTCGTAAAAGAATCGCTACTGAACTGTTGGAATTAATAGAAAAACATTGCCCTGATTTAACTAAAATCAAGCCTGGTCAATGTGTTTGGAACGCTGTAGCTATAGATACACGAGCAGATAGTAAGAAACTTCGTCAAGTACCAGTAATACTTACTCTTGTCGATGACTCAGATATTAAAAAATTAGCTGATGGTATTAAACTTCGCATCGTACAACAAGATGCTGTAGCACGTGTGTTAAATGAAGCTTATCAACAAGGTGGACTTTTATCTATGCGTGATGTATCATTGCTCACATGGCATAATATAACTTGTTCTACATCATGGAGACAAGCATGGGAGAAGGAACATGATAAACAGCTTCCTCATCCCGGTAATTTACAAGATATGGGATCATGTATCACTCATAAAACATCTATCATTGTGAAAGCTGTATATGAGAAAAAGGATCCACGGCAAGTATCCAGAGAAACACGACATAATCAGAAAGCTGTTGATAGATATATAAAAGATTTTCATCGGGTCCGAACTTGCTATAAACACAACCAGGACTGCAATTTTATTGTTCAAGTAACAGGAATGTCGCTATATCTTGTTAAAGAATATATAGAAATTATTGAAAAATATGAGGAAACAGGCAATTTTGCCTAAACATCGGGGTTGAATATTTATAGAACAAGATTTCATATAGTAAAGCCGACCCCAGCGTGGGTCGCATATAATTACCTACAATCTGCTATGTTATATGCAACCCGCGGTGTTATTTTCCATATTAAAATGCCTTTACAAGGCATAAATCACACTTAAACACTGACTACCGAACGTTTGTCCAATTTATTCGGATTAGGATTAGGTAGTTGTCATCTTATCAAAACTTCTGTTCTTTTTTAACGAACTTAACATTTATCCCGACAGCAATAAGTTGTTGATTTAAGTTATTAAATTGCTTGCAGGCTTTTAACCCGTTAAATATTCGATACAATGCGTATGCGTGGAATGCAATTGAGAAATAGTCGGGACCCATTAAAAATATCAACGCGTCAATGAAATAGAAAATCATACCGGTGATAAATGCCCAGCTTTTCTTTTGTATAGCAAAAAATCCCATCAGAAAGTAGAAAATGGTTGGAACTATAATTATAATCCAGCCAATAATAGGTGTTATTGTGCTGGCATCTCCAATTTCTTTGGCTACTAATCCATCTCCAATTTGGGTAATGCCAAGACCAATTATAAAAGATACATCCCCCTTGAAATACGAAATAATAGTGTTGACAATTGAAAGTGCGGCTATCCAGTAATACCATCTGGCACCATCATCAGAATAAGCCGCGGCGATTGCTGTTTCCTGTATCAGCAGGTCATTCTTCTCTTTTGTTTCATCAACATGTGCAGTCGGTACAGTTTCTTCTGTCTGCAGCAGAGAAGTTTCGGTTGAAGGTATCGGGTCAGACTCATTAACATCATTTCCCAATACGTTTGCAGGTTTCGATTCATCCATTTTTTACCACCTATAAAAGTAAATTGGTTATATTTACAACATCATTCATATTATTCCTTTTAATTTACCAATTATTAGAAAAAATAGTTAAAAATTATGATTTTAGAAAGGTTTTAATATGAGAAAAAATAGAGTTCATTCATTTATGGTATCAATATGTGGCTCAATACCATATTGCTTAAATAATGCTTTTATTTCTGGTGAACAGTTTCTTATCCAATAAGATAAATACCCAGCTATTCTTTTCGTAGATGCACCATGAGAAAATAATAATTGAGCACCATTCAAATCATCATTACCAGCTACATCAGAAAACGGTGGAAATCCATATAAGTCATTACCATCAGGATTTGCTCCTAAATGTAAAAGTATATGAGCAAGTCGATAATTTTTGGCATTTAGTGCCAACTGTAAGGGACGCATCCCCTTTATTGGCATATTAACTGCAACATGAACGAGAATGGCAGTAAGCAGTACAAAGACAATATTTTTTGCATAAATTTGTATTCGTTTTTTAAGACAAGGTTTTGCAATAATTTTTGGGAACTCGTTACTCTTATCAGATTCACAATAATTCAAAGATAAACCTAATGCTAAATAAGGCATTCTCGCGAGAAGTCCAACAACAAATCCAACGAGAAGTCCAGAAGCAAGAGAAGGCATTACTGGTGGTCCAATCCAGAAAGTAGAATCATTGAAAGGCGTTGTAATGTGGTCGTGACCTATCATCAATATAGAAAGTTCAAGGTTAAAATAACATAACATAAGCATAAAAGGAAATGCCCATAGTACTCCTGTTTTACGAACCCATTCTATCAAAAAGGATAATGTAGCAATTGGCAAAATATCATCTGCTCTAATATTTTTTTCTGAATGAATAGAATATTTTGTATCGCAAAATATAGTTAGATTACTTATAATTTTTCGCCAAGATGAAAAAGTCCAACGAAATCCATATATTGCACTAAATATAGAACATAAAAAACATAAAAAAGCGTCAATATCTAAACCTATAAATATGAAGGGAGGTAACATGGTAAATAAAATAGTAAGCCAAAAAGGTGCGAGCCATAAAATAAGAAAATCACCAAACTTGCGAAAGGGAAAGAACATACTAAAAAAAGATGTTTCGTGTCCCCGTAATTGTTGTATCGCAGTATAAACCATGCCAGTTATTGAAAACATTACGAATGCTGTAAACAATGCAATATCAGCAAATACGACTATTACCCAATATCCCCAATAAAGTGAAAAGTAGGTTGCCTGACCAAACATGAGAATATAATATGGAAGCATGGCGATAATCAGTGCTGTTAATGCCACAAAAGCACTTTGCGCACGCCATACCCCGCTATTTTCCTTATAACAGGAAAGGATTTTTGCCTTTAATTCTTCTTTTTCCATATTTTTAATTTTATTCATCACAACAATTCCTTCGAATTATTTACATGTAAATTATATATTAAATCCTGTTAATCAATGCTAAATCATTACACATTTCGCGGCAATATCATTCACAAAATCAGGAACTTTTGCAGTTAAACCATCTTCATTGGTATTAACTTCATCACATGCTATTATTTCGCCTGTTATTGTGTCCCACCATTCTATTTTATATTTACCGGTTTCGATGTTTTTAATATTTACGCTCATTCCGCTAACCGGTTCTACCGTGGTGCCGTATCGTGATGTGTGCCAGGTGTAGTCGGTGTTATATATCCACAACAAGGCATGACCGGGATATTGCAGGCCTTGCACGGTGACACGTGGTTTGCTGGTACGGTAATTTGTCAGTACAATATGCCCGGTTATGAACATGCCTTCGCCGACGTTTGTTATACTTACAGTATGTTTGCCTGCCGGTACCGATACTGACAACCGGTCGCAATACAGGTCATCAGATTTTTTATCCTTACGCTCTGTGCATACCGGACGCCGCAATGCCACAACATCATCAACGCGGATTTCCGCAATTGGTTCTCCGGTTGCATTACTGCCACTGACAATACCGTTACAGTTGTTGCCACCACCCCACACCATCGGGGTGAATAATCCGTCCTGCGGAAAATCGACGTTAAATGTCAGGCGGAAATTAACATGTGGACGGTCAGTGCCATAATAAGTATTGGGAACCAAATGTCCTTCTTCCACTCTACCATCACGTTCAATAGTGAATATTGAACGATAATAATCACTGCCGGATAATGCCGATGGCACTTTCAACTCGACTGGTGTATCAAACTGTCGCGGTGGAATATCTAAAGGGGTGATTTCCAATGGTTCTGTTTCCACTTCATGCCATCTTTCGTCGCGCAAAAACTTCGCGATGCCGATATATTGGGTTTGCAAACCATAACGGTGAATATACTCATCCCAGAACCACATAAAACCGGGACCACAGGACTTTGCCAATAAAGTGGTAGACCACAATACATTGTGCAATGTGCTGCCGTCTTTTTCCCACACGCTTTGCGCTCCGGTAAATGATACACCTACCTCGCTGGCGATATGCGGCTTTTTATAAAACGCAACATTTGATTCGTGGTAGCCCTTTAACATGGTGGATATATGTTCTACGCTGTCCATATAACCGTAGTGATGGGTGTGGGTAAACTCCATCTCCGGCATTCGCCACACGGCAGCGAAATTCAACGGATGACCGGTAGAGGTGGTTATAATATGATTCACCGGGTCGGCCTGGCGCAACACCTGCGCCATCTCCTGGTGCCAGGCTAATTGCTGATGGGCATTCACGAACTCTATACCGCAGCCATCTACCTCATTCCAGAACTCCCAACACCAAATGGCAGTGCTATATCCCCAACGTGCGGCAACATATTTCATCTTCTCCCGGGTCATCAACCGCGCTTCCGGCAAATTAAAGTAATCTGCCGTCGTCTTGCATGGTCCGCCATTTTCTATGCCATATGGCGTGCGGGAAAGATTGTTCGACACCCAGTTATTCGCCGCATCAATACAAAACATAATGCGCAAACCCAACCGCTCAGCCTCCTCAACGATAACATCCAGTTTCGCGCACCCACTCATGGATATCTCGCCAAACCGCAAGGCATCTTTCTCATCACTCGGTGTCCAGTCTATCGAATGTGCCCAGGACGCGTTTGCCCACAACCGGAATGCGGTACCGCCAGACTCCGCCAATTCCCGCATCATCCGCAATAAATCTTCCAGCTTTTGTCCGGGCAATACTCCGTATGAACTGGCCCAGCACATATTGGAACCGATGGGATAAAAGGCATTACCGTCCTCGGTCATAAAGGTATACTGGTTTGGACTGATACGAACATAACCGCTATTTTCCGCGATTTCCGCAATAAAACTATCCTCACCAGCATCAATAGCCTTATTAGGTAAAGAAAACCAGGTGCGAATGTGATGCTCACCTGCCATAGTTGGCGCATAACGAATGCGATATTCCAATGGTCCGGCAACTATCATTTCATTATCGGTGGTTTCGGTAGATTTCTCAATGTTATATGACCGGTATGCAAATCCATCAATTTGCTTAATACTGCCATCCGGCAATGTTACTTCACCATGAAGCGCGATATCACGGGTGTCAAATGGATTGCCTGTTGCATCCGGCGCAGCGATAATCATCTCATATCGCGAATAAAGCGGAACAAAATTAGTTACCATATTTTTCCTTTTAATGATGTTCTATCGTAAAATAATTCACATGGATTAACAGGATATTCAGGATAAATAAATTTTATCCTGCTGTTTATTCAAATTGATTCTTAAATAAAGATATGAAGATGAAAACAATAACATGTTTTATTGATATCTTAACTAAAGATTTCTATTTGCATATATTAGTATGATAAAAATAATTTAATGTGTTATATATAACTTTACTACATTGAAAAATTTATTGAATTATTAGCCTAATTCTAATGTTTTTAATACTATTGCACTTGCGACCGTTTTAATCACATCAAAAGCAACAGAGCCTAAAGGACGTATCTCAGCTAATGTCTATTCCCACACATTATCATTCCGAATAGTATCTATTAATTCATGACCTGTCCAAGTCATACCAGTAATAATATAAAAATATAATATTCTGTTATTGGTAGCTATTTCAATGGCTGTTATTAAATTATTCTCAAATAATATTTTCAAATGATAATTAATAGTATCGGAATCAAATCCATTAATTTTGATATCTTCAGAGTGAAATTGCCCTTTTTGCTCTTCAATATAAAGCAGCAATTTCCTAATCAATTTCCAAATCACGTCTAATTGCTATTTTTCTCCTTTTTCTCTATTTTATATAATCCATTTATAACGTATCTTTAGTTCATTACAAAAACTCGGTTTTAAAAGCCTATCATGTTGCAATCTCCCGACAACTATTCCAGGTGCAATATTTATGCTTTGCGCAAACCGCTGAATTGTATTCAACGTAAAATGACCGCTACTTATAAAATGTCGAAACTCTGCCGAAGGTATAAGAAAGTTTTGAGAAAAATTATCCGCTTCAAGTTCTTTTTCATTTTTATTTATATCGCATTCAATAAATATATCATTGCGGCCATGCAATAGGATATGAGCAACCTCATGAAAGAATGTGAACCATAAATGGTCATTGCTTTTATAACGAACACTTAACTGAATTATCGCTTTATCTTTCATCCATCTTGTAGCACCATGAACGCGAGTTTTTGGTATCTCAGGAACAAAGACTACTGCAACACCAGCCGCTGCACATATTTCCTGTAATTTAGGTATAAATACTTCAGGTACTGTTTCAAGAGTTAACTCACGAATATCTTTAAGAATATTTCTAAATAACGGTTTATCATAAGGCATGCATGATATTAGCGATGCTTGTATCTCACCTTGACGAAGCCACACAGATAACTCTTTCTCCATAGAGCAATCATCACCAGCATCACGTCTAAATACCGGCTGATACTGACTCCATACAATTGGCCATCTATCAGGTGAAGATATGCCGAAAAAGCGTAGCAAAGCATTCACCTTGTCAGCTGGATCATTAAATTGTTCTATCCACTTAAACTTAACCATAGATGCTATTGGAAATTCTTTTGTCCATTCAATATCATTTAATAGTCGGTCTTTTTCACGTTTTCTAATTAACTTATCTTGATATCTTACCTCTAAATTATTCCAGAAATGTGCAGGACGTCCTAAAACGGACTCAAACTTGAGAGCTGTTTCTGGTGTTATAGGTGCTTTTGCATTAATAATCTCGCTAATAGTTTTTTCTGATAACCCTGTTCTTAACGCCAGCTGAGATTGAGTCATGTCTAAGCCTTCAAGATAGTCATTAATGATCATCCCTGGGGTAACAATAAAATCTGGCTCATATTTAAAAGTATCTTCAGTCATGGGTGTCCTCAATTGCTATAATAGTAATAGCAGTCACGCATTTCCAATCCAATCCCCCATCCGGTAATATTGGAATAGGATTATGATTAGGCGTAAATATCAAACGATATGGATGTTTTACATCCACTGAAATATGAAACTTTCCTTTCCGATCACCGAGTTTCAATTCATGACACCTTGCTGGTTTACTATAAGGTGGCGCTAAATCATTTAATGTTTTAGCATTTTCTAATTCCTCGAGTCGAATAAAAATTTTCTCAGCGCATAGCCCATAATGCTTTCTAACGCTTTCATCATTTTTGAAAATATTTCCTAATTTTCCTTTTGCAAATGATATATCCAATTAATACCCCTTGTCAAATATCTTACCTATTAGGTTAACTTTTTATAAAAATAAGTCTCCATAATTACCAATTCTTTCTCACAATATAAAAATATATTATTTTTTCATTGCCTTAATCTCATGCAATATTTCATTTTGCCTTTTTATTTGTTCTTGCATCAAATAGATAATTCCACCGAGATATATGCCTGATAAAATTAAAACTACTCCTGATATCAGTAAAGGTACAAACAAGAAGTTCGTATCGGTATGATTTGATAAAGCTATCGCAGAAAGAATAGAAATAATACCAAGTATCCATCCAAATACTTTTACCGCCATGATAATATTTTTCGTGCTATCAATAACGTATTCTGTATTTTCGTCTTCGATACTCTTACAGTTATGAGAATGACCACAATCACAATTAAATGTTTTATTACGCAACGAATTTTCTATTTCATATAACTTCAGACAAAACGGGCATTTTATTTTCATAATAATCATCCTTTCAACAAGTATACATCATATAAATGTAGTAAACAAGTAATTCCTTTAATTTAACTTTATGCAAACCCCGCGTCTCCATTTTCGTTTTTTCTATAGTGGTGCTGGTTGCTATCGCGTGGAGACGATGGAATAAGCCGCCTTTTGCCAGCAGAAAAGGTAATTTTCGGATTTTCTATAATATTTTCCATAATCATTATTTTTGTTTCTCCCAACCCTTCTTCTGCATTTACACCCAACCCTTCTTCTGCATTTACACCCAACTTCGTTTCCGTATAATCATTAATATTTAAAACTTTTTCATTCAATACTTCACTTAAATGTATTGGATTTGCGTGGAAAGTCAGCATCATACCAGACATGCTCAGGTCATATTTCGGGACATCAATATCATGTTCCATACATTCACGCTTTATCTTTTCAATACCACGTCCCCAGGATTCAATATATCCGGCGCGAAAAAAAGCATTTGCGAGCAATGGATTATATGGTTTTGACGGGTGTTTTCCCAACAGATTAGCAATAGTCCAATTCTGTGGTAATTCTCCCGCATCAATCATATTTACTACGCAAACCCAGCATCTTCCATTTTCGTTTTTTCTATAGTAGTGCTGGTTGCTATCGCATGGAGACGATGGAATAAGCCGACTTTTGCCAGCAGTTCATCATACGTTCCCTCTTCTGCTACCCGACCTTCGTCCATAACTACTATATGGTCGGCATTGCGGATAGTGCTCAGGCGGTGGGCAATTACCACCACGGTGCGGTCTTTGCACAATGCTGCCAAACCTTGTTGTACTACCTTTTCTGACTCCGGGTCAAGGGCGGATGTCGCTTCATCCAGGATTATCAACCGGCTTTCGGTGAGCATACAACGGGCAATAGAAAGTCGCTGACGTTGTCCGCCGGATAACTGACTGCCACCTTCACCTACCTTATGTTGCAATTTGTCAGGAAACTCATCAACAAAATCCCAGGCGCAGGCATATTTTAATGCTGTGATAATCTCTTCTTCAGTCGCTTCTGGTTTAACATAACGCAGGTTTGCCTCGATGGTGGTGTCAAATAGAAACGGGTCCTGTAATACCACACCAAATTGACCGCGATAATCGCGCAGGGGTAATTCGCGAATATCATGACCATCAAGCAATATCGCGCCATTTTGCGGATCATAAAATCTAATTAACAGGTTTGCCAGTGTTGTCTTGCCACATCCACTGCGACCAACCAATGCCACCGTTTTGTATGCCGGCAACTTTAAATTGACATTTTTCAGCACCGGACGTTTGGTGTATGCAAAGGTTACATCGCGAAATTCAACATTTGGTTCAAACTTTGCCGGCATCACCGCGCCTTCGATTTCCGGTAGACTACTATCAGTATCCAACACAGAATATAACTGGTCAAACGCTGACCTTGCCCCCATCATCTGGCCATAGGCATTGGTCATAACCTGAATCATACCTATTAATGTTCCCTGATAACCCATGAACGCTACCAACGTCCCCAACGGAAATTTTGCCGCGTTTTCCATAACCAACCAGGCACCACCTACAATAACCCCGGCAGTGATAACGTAACTTAATCCCTCGGTAACAAAAGCAAGCTTCATCGATTCCAATACACTGGTAAGCCATTTCACCATCGCCGGCCATAATTGCCGGGAAAACTCATCCTGTACCTGGTTTTCCAACGCGAAAGCCTGGATAGTTTTATGCCCGCGCAGTTTATCCATAATTACGCTGACTATATGCATACCCGCCTCGGTTGCATCTTTTGTCTTTAAATAGATGCTTTTCGACAGTTTTTTAGCCACCATTACATAACCTATGGCGCCAGCGAGAATTACCAACGTTAACACCGGGCTGAGATACAAACAAAAACCAAGACTGAAAATTAAACCGACAACATAAACCACCAATTGGCTGAATATCATCTGCATAAATGCGCCTAGGGTGTTAATGGAATTGCCAAAAACACGTTCATACAAAAATCCGGTGGGGAACTGGTTGTGAAACCGCAGACACAACGATTGCAGATGGGCAAAACTGTGGGACCGCAATTCAAAAACTATACGCTGCTGGGTGTTATACACAATGACCATCGCCCAGTACCAAACCCCCATGCGGGTGAACATGACGGCTAAAAATACCCCGGCAGCCATGATTGCCAGTGTAATATTTTTATGGGGTATTGCCTCATCAATTACATATTTCGCGAATAAAGGTTGCAGTGCCACCGCCAACCCGACAATCGCCACCAATATCGCCGCCAATATCAGTTTCCAGCGATGCGGACGCACCAAAGGGAAAAACCGTTGGCAAATCTCTTTCAAATCGTAACTGCGGACATCATCAAAATCAATCATAATTCACTACTTTTATATAGACGCATGGTCGAGTGTCTATATGATAATTTTCTCTTAGGAAATGCAACACCTGCTTAATGCAGATTGTACAGACGCAAAATCTTGCGTCTCTACGAGGAAATCACAAATCTCCACACATAAAAACATCAGTGCAGATTGTACAGACGCAAAATCTTG
>CAZNLA010000134.1:0-11680 GCA_964573385.1 uncultured bacterium | reverse complement strand
GTGAATTAAAAAGCATCATCGAAAGCGTTGCCGCGTTTGCGTCATGTCAGGGTGTCACAATACGTGTTTGTATTCGTCCTGATGGTGAAAAAGCAGGTGTGCAGATTGGTCGCACAACTTTAGAAGACCTTGCCCGCGATATAAAAATTAATACTGACCCGCAACAATTCCCATCAATAACATTTGATGGTGATGAAAAATGCGCAGTTATTAATATTCAGGTTGACGCGTGTCCTGTAAAACCTGTATTTGCTTACGGACGACCATTTAAACGTGTCGGCAGAAGCAACCAACGTTTGACCCGTGAAGAAGTTCAGCGATTAATGGAAGATACCACCGGACGTACATGGGATGCATTACCATCATTAGATGTTTCAATAGATGATATATCCAAACTGTCTATTCATGATTTTTTAAAACGTGCAGGCCAGGATACAGATACTGATACTATTACTGTTTTACGTAATTTAGCCATGCTTACACCTCAGAAGCAACTGGTAAATGCTGCCGCATTACTGTTTACAGATAATCCACATTATTTTTTCCCACAGGCTCAATTGCAATGTGCCCGGTTTGCCGGTACTACTTCAGTACAATTTATTGATGAAGCAACATATACCGGTTCCGTCTTCACTCAATTAGATCGAGCGTTGCAGTTTATAACCAGAAACACAAAACAAGCAATTAAAATTACCGGGAAACCAGAACATGAAGTTGTACCAGAATACCCGGTTGACGCAATACGTGAAGCAATCATTAATGCCATTTGTCATAGAAATTATACCGAACCCGGCATGGTGCAGGTACGTATTTACGACAATCGGTTGGAAATATGGAATCCGGGGTCATTACCACCGGAATTAAGTATTGAACAGTTATATCAGGAACATTCTTCCCACCCGCGCAACCCACGCCTTGCCGGGGCATTTCATCGCGCCGGATTAGTAGAAAGATGGGGCACCGGAACAACAAGAATTATTAATATCTGTAAAACCCACGGCCTTTCCACCCCGGATTTTGTTATTGAAAGCGGAATGTTTGTTGTTCGGTTTAAATTTATTACACATTTAGTAACTGTTTCTGATGAACCATTAAATAATCGTTTACAAAAAGCTATCGCATTTATTGTTGATAAAGGAAGTATCAACGTAGATGAATATCAAACTGAGTTTAAAGTAAGTCGGCGCCAGGCACAACGTGATTTAAAGCAACTTATTCAAAATGGCAGTATTACAGTTGATGGTAAAGGCCCAACAACTAAATATCTATCGAAATAATATATTCAGATTTTAATGGTGAGCATCATGGCGCGATTTTGGCGCGATATGGCGCGATTATGACGGATGGCGCATGTTTTAGCCGATTTGGCCGAATTTTTGTCGTTTTGTCCATATTTTGGCCGGTTTTTGGCCAGTTTTGGCCGTAAAAGTTCTGGCATTATGGCGCGGATGATGGCGCGTGTGGCGCATATCATGGCGCGTATGGCGCGTATTATGGCCGGATTTTGGCGCGATTATGGCGCGATTATGGCGCGATATGGCGCGATATGGCGCGATATGGCGCGATTATGTTTTTCCATTTCTGTATTGGCGTGGTGGTATTCCCTGGAATTGCTTAAATTGCCTGTGAAAAAAATATATATCATTATATCCAAGTTGATTAGCAATTTCTTTTATCGACATAGTGCTGTTACGCAACAAATCGCATGCCAGAGACATCTTTTTCAATAACACATAAGTATGTATTGGAACGCCTAACTGAGTTTTAAATGACCGTCGCAAATTATGCTCTGTCATATTAAAATCCGCAGATAGTTGTTTATAATCGATTGATTTGGTTAACAATTTATCCAACATTTGCAACATTTCTGGAAGCCAGAAAGGGTAATCAGCATGAGTATTTCTTGCTTCGGCTAAATCCAGTAATAGACCTTCTAAAATATTTGTAGCCACCCATTGCCCTTGCCTGTCAGGTCTATTAATTATTTTCCTCAATTGCTCCATTCGTTCTGCCATCCTTAACCCTGGTGATACAAGTTGTGGTTCAAAAGGAAGCAGATTTTCAGCGAGATAATATTCAGTGCGTAATCCTTTAAATGTAACATAATGATGAGACCAATATTTTTCCGGTTGTGCCGGGGAATATTCAAATAATGGTCCGGGGAAAACACACCATGCACATGTCCCCTGCAATATTATCGATTTATTGTCGCAAGACAGATTCATTCGGCCACCATCAAAATATTGCAACCCATAATAATCCGGAAAAATTCGGGTGATTGACCCGGTATAATGGGGGATAAATTCCGCGCGTAAAAATTGTAAAGGATTCCCTTGCATGTCCAAATAGTACAAAAAATAGTTAGTATTGTCCATTTTATTTACTGTATTATGATGATATTATCCATTTATTAACTTTAAACGGAGATAATACCGCCATGTCATTAACACCACGCGAAGTAATAATTCAGAATATTGAATGCCGATGTGAAGAACGTATTGGTTTGAATTTTGACCGTAACCGTTGCAATGATTTTGCAGGTGCCGGTATTAATTACAATTTTCAGCCAAAAGTATGGGTGGAAGGCGAGATTGAATATTCAACTGATATGTGGGGAAACGTCTGGCATCGCACTGTTGGCATGTCCCAGGGGGGAGAGATTTTTAAACCGGCACTGGAGACATGGGACCAGTTAGATAACCTGCAAATGCCGGATTTGGATAATCCTGCTTATTACCAGGGAGCGTATGATTTAGCGTCATCCGACACCGACTTGTTTAAATTAGGATGGTTGCCGGGTTGGCCATTCAACACCTGTCGTTACCTGCGAAAAATGGAGATTTATTTCATTGATTTATTTGAAAACCGCGATTATATTGATATATTGCATGACCGGGTAACCACATTATTTGAAGGCGTGATTGACAGATATGGCGAGGCTGGCATGGATGGTGTTATGTTTTGCGAGGATTTGGGCATACAAGACCGCACCATGTTTAGTCCTGCCATGTTTCGCGATATTTTCCGACCGCTTTACGAACGGCTTACCAGTCGCGCGCATAAATATGGCATGAAGGTTATCCAGCATTCCTGTGGATACAACTGGGTATTGGTTGATGAATTATGCGAATCCGGAATCGACTGTCTGCAATTTGACCAACCGGCAGTTTATGACCAACCGGCATTGGCAGAAAAACTGCGCAAACATAAAGTAGGTCTGTATTCGCCATGCGATATTCAACAGGTATTACCGACTGGCAATAAAGAATTAATTATTAATGAAACAAGCCGGTTAATAGAAAATTTCCGCGGTGGATTTATAGCAAAAAATTATCCAGACCTGCATGGCATAGGTGTGGAACCAGAATGGGACGACTGGGCATATGATGAATTTTTACGTGCCGGTGTAAAATAATAAAGGGGAAATTATGGAAATTCTGCGTGAAGAATATCTTAATTATATGACCGGACGCGAAGTAAACCGTTCAATATTCGTTGAAATGTTTGGACCCTTAATAGGATTGGAAGATGAATGGCGCGCGCAAGGTGCCACCGAAAAAGAGATAGCTTTAACAGCATTTGGTTTTGATTATGTACGTCGTTATCATATTGGGGTCAACACCGGATTAAAGGGTGGATTTACCGAAAGTGTGGTTGAGGATAACACAGAGTTTATCATAACCCGCGACAGATATGGCAGACATGCAAAATTATGCAAAGGCGCGGCAACAATTCCACTGCCACTTGATTATCCGGTAACAGATATGGATTCGTGGTTGAAAATAAAACCGATGTATGAATACAGCGAAGCCAGATTTTCTGATGGATGGCAGGATTACGCACGAAAAGCACGTGAAAATGACGCATTAATTGTTGTCAGCATACCCGGTGGATTTGACGAACCACGGCAATTAATGGGTGAAGAAGAGTTATGTGTGGCATATTATGAACAACCGGAATTAATCCATGATATGCTTAAAACCATGGGCAACACCGCACAACGTGTGTTGGAAAAAGTATGTAACGCAGTACAGATAGATGTATTATCAGTCCATGAGGATATGGCCGGCAAAAGCGGGTCATTGGCGGGACCGACACAAATAAGCGAATTTATAAAACCATATTACCGTGGTGTTTGGGATATGTTGCATAATGCCGGCGCACAAATATTTCAACAGGACTCAGATGGCAACATGAATGGGGTAATTCCCGCATTTATTGACGCCGGAATAAATTGTACCTTCCCCATGGAACCCGCGGCAGGTATGGATATGGTAAAAACACGTCAACAATATGACGATAAATTAATGATGATGGGTGGCATAGACAAACATATACTGCGCCAGTCAAAAAATGATATCCGTAAAGAATTAGAATATAAATTACAACCATTAATGCGCACCGGCGGAGTGGTTTTTGGCCTTGACCACCGAATAACCAATGGCACACCCATAGAAAATTATAGATATTATGTAAAAACCACCCGTGAAATACTGGGTTTAAACCCCAACCCTGCACCCGGTTGGGGACGAATGGCTTTTTGAAAATTGAAAATTGAAAATTGAAAATTGAAAATTGAAAATTGAAGAGGAAATTGCAAAACCTTACATAATTCTGGTGGGACAGACACCTTCCTGGCTTCGCCACTCGGAGTCAGTCCCAGATTGATATTCTTCCCCTCTCCTTGGGGAGGGGATTGAGGGGTGGGGCTTTTGGGGAATTGCAATCTATAATTAGAAGAAAGAGTTTTGCAATTACCTAAAAATTATTTAGTTGCAACATATATATACATTCCAAACTGAGACTAATTCTGCTAATAATCATCTCTATTGGTAGGGTGAAATTATTTCCCCTCAGAGTTATACACCTCAATTTCACTGGTATAAACCCCATTGGCAAGGTCACCTATTGGGGTATAACGCAGTTTTGTTGTTGTAACTGCTTTAAAACGATGGACATGGGTGTCGCGGTTATTCCAATAGGTATGCGCTACTTCCTGCCAGTTATTATCTAACCATGCTTCAATGCGAATTTCTTGTGGCACGGCATTTTTATTGGCTTCGTAACCTACCAGTGTATCCATCATTATCGGTTTATCCCAGACAATTTCCCAGGCGGCAGGTCCGGGTACAAAGGACAGGTATTCCAGATTTGTGCGGTTAAACCACCCACCTGCAGGCGCGTCAGTTTTACCATCATTCAGTGGCACACTGCGATCCGGCGATATGCGTTCGTTCCACCAACTGCGACCGGTAATGTAGTTGAACTTTGCTGATTTGGCCAGATTATCAGCATTGGCCGGTATCGCGATGACCTGTGATTCTGACGGACTGGGACCAATGCTTAATGTCGGGGTAGTATCAGGTGTGGTTAAAATCCGGGTTATATCGTCACGCCACACATTGTCGGTCAAATTTATATTGCGGGTTTCCTTACTACTGGCGTTAAACCAGCGGATATACCCGCGGCGATCACCCACCACCACTGCACCATCATTGCCGATAAAACGGATAATCGCCGGACCACTCACCTGTTTTTGCCACAATAATGTTCCGGTGTTATCCAATATACCAATATAGCCGGTTGTGGTACTGAAAGCAATGCGCGAAAAGTCTGGCAATGCATCCATACTGGCAATGGCACCACCGGGACCGGGTGAAATGTAACCACCGGTTTGTCCGCCACCTTGCATAATTCGCAATGTGCCATTAACCTCTCCCACCGCGTAACGCAAACCGTCTTTATTAAATACTGATGCGGTAACGGTTTTTGGCGCTTTAAAATGCCATTGTGCCTGCACCGCACCACCATTGCCAATGGTGAAGCCAAAATAATCCTGATTGCCGACCACCAGTTGTTTGCCGTCAAATATCTGTATACGTCCACCCTCGGTACCCGGGGGCATCTTTAATTCCTGTATAACTGCACCGGTACGCGCATCACGCACTATAACTTTTCCACCATGTTGCAATATCAACCATTTGCCATCATCGCTCAGATGTATCTGTGGAAAACTTGGGGTATCCGGCCATGACGATGCATCAATTTGTGGGCTTTTATAATGTGCGTCATCATCACGCCATAACAGTTTTTCGGTTTTATTATCCCAAACGGCAATCCCGTTACTGCCTGCGACGGCAACCAGTGACATGTCTTCTGTCATGCTGAAAGCAGACTGCGGCATAAAACGTTCGCGCATTATAGCGGGATAATTGGGGGTGCAATCCCGCAACCCGCCTATTCGGCGTCCCATCGCAGCAAATCTTTTAATCGCTTTTCCGGAATTATCATATATTTTAAGATACATGGTGGTCGGGTCGTTTTCATGACTGATTACAGAAAAGCTGTTACCAATCCGGTTTAACGCCACCGGGAAATATTTCCCGGCAACATCTTTATTTAAAATTTTACCTTTACTATCCAATACAAACAGGTTATTCCCCCAACCGCGCAAACCGGCAGCAATTCGCTGACCATCTGCGGATACCGCCAGTTCATTAATTTCCAAACCAATAAACTCCTGCAATCCGGATGGAATCGATATCCCCGGTTTTCCGGTAAGGATATTCTCTTTTACTAAAGTTGGAACGACATTATTAATTACAGGTGGGGTACTTAAGGCATTTATTGCCGCCAGCAAACCGTCAACATCGCCACCATATAGTGAAATTACGTCTTCATCATTATATACCGGGGTGGCCGCATACTGTATTAATCCGCGACCTTCGCCCGGGTCACTGGCAGAAAATACTATCGGCAGTGTTTCTGGTTTTACAACACCGGTTAAATTCCCCGGTATCTCCAGGGTTATCACCAAATCATATTTCGGTTCGCGTGCTATAATCTTCCCGAAATCACCTTCAACGCCATGTTTATCCGGGAATCCTTTCCAATGCAGTGTCTTTAAATCATCCAGATATTCCGGTGATGTCAAACGCGTCACCTGTTTATTTTGTCCCTGCAACTGCTGCGTTAATGCGTTTATCGCTTTTTCTGTATCATTACCGACCTGGGTGACAATTGCTATCTTCGTCGCTTTTTTCAACGATGCTACCACCCTGTCAGCATTCTGCCACTCCACCTGTGTGGTTAGCGGCGTTGCGGTGGGCAAAAACGGTGTGGTTATTGCCATATCTGCAGTTATGCTTTGTCCGGACAACAACTCGCGGGCGGAAATGCTCCACTTGCCGGCAGTATCATTAGCGGCAACCGGCAATTTTACGTTGCATTCGCCATTTATCGCGGTTCTGTAGATATGATATCGTTCATTCCCGGCGGCATCAGTCACAATAATTTCAACCGGTATGGCGGCATTCATCACTTGTTTTTTTACGTTTGTCACCTGTACCCGCAACGATAATGCCCAGGCATCATCAGCAGGTTTTGCTTCTACACCGTATAATTTTACATTACCAATTTCATCCGGCAACAATGCCAGTATTCTGCCGGGAAATACCGACATATCAGCAGGTATTAACCACTTACCATTTTTCTCAACTGGTTTTATCTTCTTACCGCTAAACACATCATATATCACATATTTGCCCGGTGGTATCCGCAACATCGTTTTCACCGGCAACCGGGTATTTTCGTAACCACTGTATCTGTGCAAATCCATTGGGTTTTGCGGTAGTCGTTTAACATTAACAGCCCAAATATAGCGGGCAGCACCAGACTCTAATACACTTAACCACACTGCCGGTTCATCACAATCAACAAATCGTTCCAGTTTTCCGCTCAGTGCTTTTTCTATTATTGCCGCGCCTTTTAATCCTTCTTCTTCAATGCCAATATGCCGCAAAGAATCGCGGTTGGCATGTGCCAATGCGGATGAACCGGTGAAGGCACTGCCCAATTCGATTGCCCCGGTCGGTGCCCAATAACCATTTGCCGGTTTATTGGCTAATACGATACCACCAGATTTTTGGAAATCCTGTAATGGTTTCAGCAAATCAGCAGGTAATGGATTTTCAAAACTGATAATAACCGCCTTGTAACGTTTTAATCCACCGCCACGAACCAGGTCATCAGTAATAATCCCCGCGGTATGATGCCCATACAGGCATGCGGTATACGCCGCGGTGATATTGCTCATATGCATTTTTTCACTGGGACGTCCGGGGTATTCGCTGCATTCCTGGTACATTGACCGCCAAACTACTAACTGGTCAGTTGGGTGGGCAATAGCAGAAAGTCCACCATATTTATGCAGCAATTTAAATAGCGGGGTGGCCGCCCGGGTGCCATATTCTGCCTTTTCCTCACCGGCGGTCGGTGCCTCGTTACGGCCAACCCCCTGTGCCCCGCGGAAAAGCGCGGCCATAATGTCGGTATATTGCAATGCTCCGGTTCCGTCTTCCTGCCAAGACGCATTGCCATACACCCAGATATCTTTGTCCGGTCGTTTCCACAAATCCGTCATGTTGGCAACGGTTAACGGATGATAATATTGTTCTTCCATATGTTGTGCGGTTATTATTGTCTGTCCTTTTGCTACATCATCAGGGTCGGCAATATATAATGGTTGGTGCCACCACTGCATGGTGGTGCGCATTAAGCGGGAGTTTGCATGACTTATTGCCGAATTCAACTTTCCATATAACCGCGTCAGCATCCCTTCCACTGCTTTTGCCGTTGACCATTTTTTTTGTGCGTCAACCGCAATTGTTGCCGGGACATCAACCTCTGCTGCCCATTTTGGCCATAATTCATTATCATAATATGGTTTGCGTGGGGTATCCCACCAACCACCCCATGCCTGCACCTGCAAGTCATGGTAGGTGATACCTTTAAATGCCGGGTATGAATCCAACTTTTGTGCCCATTCACTTGCCCACACCTGTGCTGCTCCCTGCTCCTGGGGTAATGTATGTACGGCGGAATAATGACCGTAAATCTGGTAATTGAAATCAACACCTAAACGGGAAAGGATATCAATATATTTCGGGTCATATTGCGCGGAAGCGGTTATATGGGTTGCACCCCATTCCGCCACAAGTTGGGAATCAAGCAAGGGGTCTTTAAATGTTGACCCAATAGTATGTGCCGGTGTTTGAAATGCTTCCGGATGCACCGGGTCAATTATTGCCACCACTGCCATCCCACCGGAAATGCCCGGGGGTAAATTTGTTAATTCCGCACTGTAAACACCGGGTTTCAACCTTGCGGTAACTTCCGGTGGTATACTTACAACCGCAGTTTTGCGGGCAAATTGCAACATCTTTTTTATCCCTAAAGATGCCGACCATATGATATTATTTTGCAATTTAAGCACCAAACGCACCGGCGACAAATCAACATCCGCAACAGGTTTAATAAAAACAGTAAGGCGCACCGGTTTCCCCGGGGAAAATGCAGTACGTCCACGGTCGGTAAGCGGTTGCAGATAAGCAATTTCACCGGGTTGCGATACTGTTACATCCTGCAGAATAGTTAGCGGTTTGCTGCCGGGCATCTCTGTTGCGGTGGTTGATAATTTCAGTGTCACTAACCCGGTTAAATCTGCCGGAAAAGTCATGCTGTATTTCCCCGGTGTGGCAGGTTCCAGCGTTATATTTTTCCAGACGCGTTTGCCCAATGGGTCGTAAACAGCAGGGGTAACCGAGGCAGTTAACGCCAAATTTGCCCGATTATCCGCCGGTAAAATACGGTCGGCAGGCACCATACCCAAATCCCGCGATCGAATAATTTCAGCGGAAAATACCACCGGTTTACCGGCAATATACTTGTTATCCGGCAATATTACTTTCAACCGGTCAAAATCCGCTCCGCGCTGAAAAAGAATCTTGCCTTCCGTGTTAATTGCGGCAAAAGCCAACCCCTGGTCATTATTGGTGGTAACAAAAACCCGACCATCAGGGCCAAGGGCAGCATCTGTCATATTAAAATTGGGGGGATATTTTCCTTTAACCTCAAGCGTGTCAGTTGCCGGATTATAAATTGCCCAACCACCAGGGTCACGTACCAGCATCTTTCCGCCGGGTGCGATATCAGTGACAAAATATTTAAAACTTTTCCATTCATTATTGGCTGCCAACACCTTATTGCCGGAATAAAGTAAGCCATCAGCACCAACATCAATCCGTAAATGTCCTGCCCAGGGGAATTGCGTTATCAACTTATCATCCTGCGACAACAATGATATCTTTTGATTAAGAACGGTGTAAACATTCAAATCTTTTGTGACAGCAACATCAGTTGGGATGCCACGGTCAACATGGGCACCATCTGCACGCAAAGAACGTTTGGCTATAAACCTGTTTTTACCACCAGGACGGTCATAAATATGTGTGCCCGCGCCAAACCATGACTCGGAAGTATATATCATTCCATCCGGACCAAAGGTGATATTTGCCATGCCGGTATTACTGGCCCCGGGGATATCCGCAATCGGGGTACCATCCTTGTCATACAGCAAAACCCGCGCACGATGTTTCCCCGGCTCATTACCTGCCCCTACCGTACCGGTAACCGCCACCGCAATAGTTCCATCCGCGTCAACATCTATAGTAGCATTACGCCACCGCCCATCATCAATATTCCCGTCATAATAAAAAGTACTTTCCAATTGCAACTGGGCAACCACCGGAATGCCAACAACAAACAACGCCATCAACAGCATCATTAAAAAAACCACATAACTTTTCATTATATCCCCCCACCGTAATACCATGACATTATCCATTTATCAATTAAGTTAAGAATACAAATGTATTAGTTCCATGTCAAACTGTTTAAATTAAAAATTAAAAATGTAAAATTAAAAATTGATTGAGGGTAATTGCTAAAAATGTTTTTCATGATTATAGATTGATGTTCCTCAAAAGCCCCACCCAATGGTGACGTGATTTATACACAAATTAAATGTTTATGGATAATTAGATGTTTTGATTGAAGATAAAGTGTATCGTAAAAAGGGAGGGGAACTGTCCTCAGTTCCCGCGACGGTATCGTTTTTATAATATATATCTTTTACCATCGACAAAATCAGGACGTAAAAACGGAACCCCGCAAAATATTACGTCGTCGTTACGCTTTATTGTTTTGTACATCCGGTTCTGTCGCGGGAGTTGGGGACAACTCCCCTACCAATTACCAGCATTTTTATTGAAAGTGGCACTATTGTTAAAGATGTGTAAAAAGCATAACCCAAGGAAAGGGGGAATACGTCAATCAGGGACTGACACCGAGTGGCGAAGCCAGGAAGGTGTCTTGTCTGGATTAGCAAGGTTTTGCGAAAGCCAATGTATTGCGAGCATCTTGCTCGCAAAAATCCGAGCAGGATGCTCGGAATAGATTGGGTTATACCTCTTTTGCAATTGTTTGTAATAAATTTTAGGATTAGTGGGCAGCTATAAACAGATGGTTACCAGTTACGGTCACTGTTTGGAACAGGGTCGCAGCCCGGCGGTTTGATAAGTGAAGGATTATTTGATCTGAACCATGATTTATAAGGTTAAAAGATTATTTGATTTCTAACCCAACTTCCGCAGTTAGAGGGTTATTTTGCCGTCATCTCCGTTCAAATGGTCTCTTTTTTGGTCAATTTGTTTCACTACATTTGATGTAAAAAGTTTGTTTTCCAGATGGGTTGGAAATGATAATTTCAAGTGCTGTAGCAGAATCGACTGATGTGTTGTTGGTTGTGCAACGCATCGTTTTCGAATTGTTATACCATTTG
>CAZNLA010000133.1:0-11722 GCA_964573385.1 uncultured bacterium | reverse complement strand
ATGTGAAACAAAAATAATACTGACACCAGAAATTGATATATTTCTGAGAACAGAAAATAAAACAGAAGTTTCATTTTCAGACAATGCTGTAGTAGGTTCATCCATTATAATTATTCTTGGATTTTGTGATAGTACAGAAGCTATTTCAACAATTTGTTTTTGCGAAATATCCAAATCGCTAACATTGATGGTTGGATTAATATGACTACCCAAACTCTCAAGAATATTTTTTGCTTCACATATCATTTGGGATTTGTTCAGGATGCCAGGAAATATCTTTTTTTCACGTCCTAAAAATATATTTTCATATACTTTTAAGTCATTTATAACATTTAATTCCTGATGAATGAAACCGATACCATTTTTAATTGCCTCACCGGACGATTTGTAATTAATTTTTATACCATTTATTTTTATATTTCCGGTATCGCATTTTATGACTCCTCCAAGAATATTAAGTAATGTCGATTTCCCTGCGCCATTTTCACCTAACAATGCATGTATTTCACCCGGCAAAACAACAAAATTTACCGATTTTAATACAGGTATAGTATTAAAATATTTGCAAATATTTAACATTTCTAAGGATGTATTTTTATTCATAAAGTAAAAAATAACAGACGAAGAATTGTATGTTGAATTCTTCGTCTGTAAAATTGATATCAAATATTAATATGGTGCGTTAATTTTCAGGTAATTTTTTACATTTTCTATAGTTATTTTTTCTGCATTTAGTGTAGTTATTTTATTAACAATTTTTTTGCCATTTGCCAGGTCGATAGCAGATTTTATTGCTTCTTTTATCATTAATGGTGAATATGTGAAAGTAGCTTTCATTAATGGGTCTTTGTTGGCTATCAATGTATAAACGTCCTTATTGCCACCTGCACCGGTTACAACTTTAATATCTGTTCTTTTCGCCTCTTTAATAGCCTGAATAACACCTAATGCCATTTCGTCATCCTGTGTATAAACTGCATCAATTTTCTTTTGTGATTGCAATATATTTTGCATTACAGTTAATGATTTCTCTTTCTGGAAATCTCCTGGTTGAGTTGCTACAATTTTAATACCGGGGAACTTTTTAATTACATCATTGAAGCCTTTTGTTCGCTGTTCTGTTACAGAACAAGGTACTCCCTGAATCTGTACAATATTGCCTTTTCCTTTTAATGCTTCTGCCAAATAATTACCTGCATTTGTGCCAATACCTACATTATCACCTTTGATTAATGCATTGTATTTATCACTCTTTATTTCACGATCAAATATAACCAGTGGTATCTCTGCAGCAAAAACATTTTCCGCGGATGGTGTTAATGGGTCAGATTCAGTTGGGAGCAGAACAATCGCATCAACTTTTTTAGTAATCAAATCAGATATATCATTAGCTTGTTTAGATGGGTTGCTGGCAATAGTTATGATATATTTAACGCCATTTTCATTTGCGGCTTCTTTGGCATAAGTTATAACTGCCCCTAACCAACCATGATCAGCAGATGGCAGTGATAGTCCAATTACTATCTCTTTTTTTGCAAGAAGGTTTTTATTAGGTGTCGTTTCTTCTTTTTTCCAACAACCGGGCAACATAAATATGCTGATGACCAGAAATACAGTAATTAAGATTATTTTCATAATTTCCTCACTAATTTTTGTAAATTGATTATTTGTGAATATTTAAATATCCTGACCATATTCCATCCATAAAATTAAAGTATCTTCTTTCCATGGATATTTAAAGGGTGGTATTTCCGGCATTGCTAAGTTTGGACTGTAATTATTAATCCATTCAATGCATCTGTTTATGCCATGTTCGCCATGTTGCATACGGCTTATTACATACTCTATTTCAGATGTTTTATTTCTTGCCATCCAACGTTCTGTAAAGAGATGAATTAGTTCAGCGTATTCATGTTGCAGTTCGCCAAGAGAAAACGCGATAGATTTGCAATTTTCTTCATTTACATCATTATCAGCAATTTTACGAAGGCAAATAGTCTTGCGTGCGGCAAAAGATACTGCTTTAGCTTCCCACAATAAATCAAGTATGTCATCAGGAATATTAGTGTATTCTGCATTAGCAAAAAAAGCAGCAGATTCATCTGCGATAAGCGATAAATTTTCTAAAGTTTGTATCGGAATGTTCATTAGCTTTTCATCCTCAAATGGAGTAAAGAAAAGCATTTCCGGGGTAATAGTATTGTTGTGACCGTATATAATTTCTGGAGTGCATATAGCAGATCCAAGTATATTAATTGCATCTGTAATTTCAGTACCATGATTACCAATTATAATTTTTGCAAATGCCTTGTTGAAATCTTCTTTATCGTAAGGTTCCTGTGCCCATGCACAGTCTGCACTGTGGGTGTAACTATAAATGCTACCACCTAACAAATTATAATGTCCTCCGTCTCCCCAGTCAGTATTAAGCATACCCATGGCATGTACTGATTTTCCATCCCGTGTGAAGTTTGCAACATTTTTCCAACCCATATCAATTCTTGGGAATAATGTATTCCAACTATTTGTGCCGGGACATATTATTTGTTTAATGTTGCTGTCAGCAAAGGTTTTAACAGATTCAAAATCATCTTTCCAGAAATAATCCCAGTTCAGCAATATCATATCAGATGGAACTTCTGATATTAGTTCAGGATAATGTAGTAGAATATCACCCCAACACATTATTTGCTTATCATATTTCGAACTGATTAATTTATGAATATCTAACAGAAAATTCAAATAAACTCTTCCCTGGCCAATTCTTTTACATTCATCATAACTCCTACCATTTTTTCTTCCTAAATCAATGGTTTCATCACATCCTATATTTATAAACTTACTGGAAAAACAAGGTAAAAATTCATTATATAAAGAATCAAGAAATTCAATAGAACGTGGGTCTGTCGGGCATAATGACCATTGTAACTTATCATCTTCAGATAAATCACGGTATTCATCTAACATTAAAATGTTTCGCATATGCCCAAATGACTGTAACATGGGAACTAATTCTACACCACGTTTTTTACAATGTTCATCCAGTGTTATAATTTCATCCGGGGTTAACGAACCGCAATTTTTACCAATCTTCGGGTGAGAAGAAAATAGAAAAGTATGTTCAATCTGTAATTGTAACATATTCAATTTTATATACGACATATTATCAACGATTGCTAATAACGTCTTTAAAGTTGGAACTTTTCTACGTGATAAATCAATAAGTAAACCGCGATATGCCATTGCTGGTTCATCATTTATTTCCATGGACGGAAATTGATGATTATAATTATGCAATAATTGTCTTAATGTTTGAATTGCCCATAAATGACCTGTAGAAGTGTCAGAATAAATAGTAATATTATCTTTTTCTATCGATATATTATATGAACTTTGCGGATTTTTTTGTTTGGATTCATGAAGATGATTATTTCTATATTTAATACGGATTGAACCAGGAATATCAGGAAACTCTTTTGCTTTAACTATTTCTACAGAATTATTAAAACGTTCCTCGATATCATTTTTCAATAATTTTGCTGCTTCATATGATAAAATATCAGAATCAGCAGGAATCATAATAAAAGAAATCTGGTCAATATGAAAAATATCACTGGTTATGATTATAGATTCAGGTTGGGGGATAATGTATGGATTCATCAGTTATACCTTTTTATAAGATAAATTTTGACATGTTTTCACCCATAACTGCGTTTCTGTCGCTTTCGGAAATTATAGCGTATTTTGCAGTTAAAAATGATGATGAAAAACATGATAGGGGAAAACGGGAGTTATAGATTAATTTGTCACTCCCAATAGTTTTGGATAGCATTTCAATAGTATCACCACCTGCTAACAGTCTGCTGGCAAGGTATGTGTTAGGACGTCGCTCAATTACTGATATTGCTTCTGTTAAATTACGCAGATTTACATCAAGTAATATAACAGGCATATCTAAACCAATGAGAGATGTGTAAATAGAAGATGCGTTACCTTCCTCTTTTGATTCAATTATCATCGTCATTCCGGATGATGAAATTTTTTCAATTAAATTTCGCGCGGAAAGAGTAGTAGGTAACCAACTCTGGGTGTTGGGAAATAAAGCCATTAATTTTATATTGTATTGCTGACAAAAATCTACATTTTCAATTCCGCTATACCTTGGGTCTGCTGTGCCTATCGGGATTAAACGTTTATCTGTTGAGCAATCATTTAATGTGTTTTTATTACCGGTTAACGCGTCAACGAATATCCCTTGTGAGGATATTGCGCATGCAAAATCGATTTTAAATTTATCAACCGCTTCAATAATTTTTGATATGGGATGGTATTCGTTGTAACCCGGCCAACTGCCATATAACGTAAATCCGTCAATAATCATGTAATGATTCCTCTTAATTAATATTCTCTATAACAGCTATTTTTTCCTGCTTTAAAAAATAGCTATGATTCTGATATATGAGTATCTGTATTTGGATTTTTAGAGAAATATTTCGTTACCAGATATCTTCTGACAAAACCAAGATTATTGAATATGCGAATAAATAACGCGACCATTATTGCAACACTTATATATGAAATTTGTAATTTTGTACCAAGTAAGTATAAAAGTAAAGCCGATAAAATCGCATTTGTGAAAAATCCGGTTACGAAAACCCGGTCATCAAATTTTCCTTCAATATATGATCTGAATGCGCCAATAATTGAATCCAGACCAGCAATTAGCGCAACACCAATATATTCAGAAATCCCTGTCAGTGATGACATTTTAAGTGATGGTAAATATACGGCAATAAAGCCAATTATTAATGCTAAAAATGCTATCCACATTATTGGTTATCTCCGTTTTTATCATTTATTTCGGGAGCAGGTTTTGCGTAATCAATGGATTGTGGCGTATTTAACGCATCTATTTTAATAAGGTCACGTTTTTTCACATCTATTTTAATTCCCAAAGGTCTTAATCCATCAAGAACACCAAACGGTAAATTAGCCGCGCCTAATAATTCTTCCGGTTTTCCAATTGCTTTAATAATAAATGGTGTGCTGACTGGTTTACCATTAACTTGTATCACCGGGCCAACACACCGGATAGCAGAGTTGTATGCAAGGCGTTCATTATTAATTTCAATAGCCTCTGCACCGGCAGCACGCATTTCATTTACTAACATCAATATATCAATATCATGGGTTAAATATGGTGCCGCGTTATCTCCGGTAATTTTGGGTTTAATAGTGTTTGTATCATCAATTGTAATTATTATCCCCGGTCCTTCAATGGCGATAATTCCGGCTTTAATGCGTAACGTTGTCAATTCTTTAATTAACTTATCACTGGCAGATGTTTTCAATGCCACATCATTTATTAACGAATCGTATTCTTTTGACTTCTCTTTATATTGCTGGTCTTTTGTTTCTAATTCTCCGCGTAATTTTTCATTCTCTTTTCTAAATGAAATCATCGTTTTAATAGGATTGGCATCATTAGTATTGTTGTCCTGATTTGTACTGTTTATTAACATAGCGATTAAACCACCGAAAAACAGACAAACTATTGTAACTGGCATTACCCATGGTTCTAATTTTTGTGTTCTTTGTTTAATATTCATTTTTAATTACCATCTATATTACGAAACGTGTATGATGTGCCTCGTAAATATTTAATTTTACCGGTATTATCATAGGCAATATAAGGAAATCGCACATCAAAATGCTTGATATCTGCTAATTCATACCCATTATTGATTGCTTCATCCATACATTGTTCTAATGCCCATATTTTTATTCCTAATTGTTCCGGTGCACCTAGTAACGCTAAAACACCTGATTCCAACTCAAAATAAATCTTTTCTTTTTCCAGTAATATTTTCTTTATCGGTAGTTTTTTACTATGAGTAATAGGGTCATTTAATGCCTGGATGCAGTCTGCTATCTGCTGATATCCTTTAATGCATGTTGGGATCTGTCCGAAATATTCATTAATCTTTGAAGATTGTATTCCATAAACTAATGGTAAATCAAACTTAGGTTTTGATGGTAATGTGAATATATATCCGGATGAATCGATATAAACAGGTGGTATGGTATTAGCAATACAAGCAACAGGTTTTCTTTCAGTGACATTTACCACTATAATTCCGAGGTTGCCACGACGTACCAGAACTGTTTTTATTCTCGGTTCCTTTTTAATGTTTTCCTCGATGTCGCTTAATGAAAGAGAATTAAAATTAACCCTTTCTGGTAATTCAGTCAAACGAATTATTTCATCTGTATTTATGGTGTGATCGTTAGCAAATAATACGGTTATTCTGTAAACCCACAATCGTGGTGATGTCATGAATATTAATACAATTTCAATAATTAAAACAATGAAAAGTCCGGCAAAAATCTTCCATAGAATAGATACCTGGCGTTGTCTATTCTTATATTTTCTTTCTTCGTTAGCTTTTCGAAGTCGTAATATTTCCTGTTGTTGTTCTTGATCAATATTCATTTTCTTCTGATTCGTCGTGTCCTATAGTATCCATAATCATAATATCTAACAGTTCTGCAAAGGAAATACCAACAGCCTTTGCCGATAGTGGCAACAAGCTTAGTTCAGTCATTCCGGGAATGGTATTGGTTTCTATTACATATATATCATCTTCAGCAACAATCATATCAGTACGGCTTACATTGATACATCGCAAGGCATTATGTGCTTTAATGGCTAACTCTGCTGCTCTGGCGGTTTGTGCGTCAGTTAATCTTGCTGGACAAATTTCTTCTGTTTTTCCGGCAGTATATTTATTCTCGTAATCATAGAAACCGGATTTTGGTGTTATTTCGACTGCTGGTAATGCTTTTGGGTCTGCTGTGCCTAACACTGGTACGCTTATCTCTATACCTTTAATAAATTTTTCAACAATAATGTCGACATCATATAAAAATGCCTCTGATAACGCTTCATCTAATTTATTTGCGTCAGTTACAATTGATACACCTACAGAGGATCCTTCATTTGCTGGTTTAACAACACAAGGGATGCCTATCTCCGCAATTATAGATTCAGTCATTGCGTCAAGGGTGCTGATATCAGAATACGCGGATATTTCCATACCTTTTGCAATGGGAATGCCAGCGTTTTTATACATTATTCTGGAGACACCTTTATGCATTGCCATGGCACTACTAAGTGCACCTGAACCAGTATAAGGTACTTCTAAAAGGTCAAGTAAGCCTTGAATTTTGCCGTCTTCACCACCTGTACCGTGAAGCGCAATAAATACGATATCTGTTTTTTTAAGAGTAGCATTAAGCTTTGATATACTTCCGGTGAAATCAAGGGTATTGACTTCATATTTTTCTTTATCTAGTGATTCCGCAACCCGGGTGCCACTCATTAATGATACTTCACGTTCATTAGAACTGCCACCCATAAGTACAGTTACACGAATTTTTTCTGACATGGTAAAACTCCTGCGATATATGCTGCAACACAGTTATTATACCGGAAAAATAATTATGAGTGGTAATAATTTTGCATATATTTTATAATTTTGTTATTTTAAAACAGGAGAAACTAAAAGGTTTATAACAAATTCAGTACCTTGTCCCTGAACATTGTGCGCGGAGATATTTCCGTGGTGCATTTCTATTAGATTTTTAACGATAGCAAGTCCTAAACCGGTGCCACCTTCTGCCCTGGCTCTTGCTTTATCAACCCTATAAAATCTTTCAAAAATTCTATCTAAATCTTCTGCAGGTATACCATAACCGGTATCCATTATTTTTACCACAACATTATTTTCATTCATTTCAGCAGATATTGTAATAGTAGCTTCTTCGGGTGAATATTTACGGGCATTATCCAGCAGATTTAAAAAAATCTGCATCATTACATCTTTGTCAGCAATAATTTCTAATTTGTATGGTAAATTAGTGATTAATTTCTGTTTTTTTGCTTTAATTGCTATCTGAATTCGATTTATGGTTTCATTCAGTGTTTCAACCAGATCAACCGTTGTAAGGTTTAAACGTTTGTGCCCACTTTCTATTCTTGCCAGATTTAACAGGTCATCCAACAATTTTGTCAGTCTTTCACTTTCACCAACCAATGTCTTTAAAAAGTCTTCTGTCATTTCCGGATCGTCTTTTCCACCGTCAAGTAATGTTTCCAGCATTGCCCGTATTGATGTAACTGGGGTACGCAATTCATGACTGACATTGGCGACAAAATCACGTTGGGTGGATTCAATTTTTCTTATCTGTGTAATATCATATAGAGTAATAACCGCGCCAAATGTAATATTTTCTACTTCTACCGGTGCTATATGTACCTGTATATGGCGTAAAGATGGGTATTTAATTATGATTTCACCCTGTGAATTATTTTTGGTAGCTAGTGTATTTCTTAAAAGTTCTTTAATCTCATAATTTTCAATAATTAAATCAAATGGTTGCCCCACAGCAAGTTGGTATTGCAGATCACAGATTTCTTCAGCAGGCTTATTCATTAAAACAATATTTCCCACTGCATCTGTAACTAATAATCCATCTGCCATACTTGATAAAAATGCCTGTGCCTGCGCATGTTCTTCAGCTAATTTCGTAATTGTTTCGCGTAATCTTTCTGCCATAGTATTAAAAGAATTACCAAGGCTTGAAATTTCCCATGCACCTGATGGATTTACCCGTTTTTTTAAATCGCCATTAGCAAACTTTTCCGCAATATTACTTAAAGCGACCAGAGGATTTACCATAAATGTTGACACAGAGAAATTAATAAATAAGAATATTATAATAGACATGACATATGCTGCAATAATTGCGGATTGAACCTGATTTGTAGTTTCCTGAATTTCAGTTAAAGGTTTACCCAATATCAAAACAGCTTCTTTTATTATTCTTTTTTTCTCCGGTTGTGCAGAATGCTCACCCATTGTAGGGTGAGCAGGCATTATCATTGGCATACCTACATGGCCATTCTCATCAACCGCGGTTAACCTAATATATCTTGCGACATATAATGTCAATTCATTTGTTTGTGGGTTGATTCTCTTATCTTCACCGATTCCTTGTTTTAAAGCCAGAAGCATTTCTATGGGTCTGTTATTAAGTAATATTGTCTGGCTAGCGTTCATAGGGGTTTCAGCAATGATATAACCATCTGTTGTTAATAATGTAACCTGACGCGCGTCACCACGTACAATAATTCGGCTAACGATGTTTCTGGCATCGTTAGTAGTGCGGAGAAGGCGGCTTACCATATCTGAACTGAGTTGCAGTTGCATACGCAGGCTTCTGCGCATAAAGTCGTTGCTGTTATTTTGCGTCCAGTTTATAAGATATAAAGCTAATAACCCTAAAGTGACGGTGATAATGAAAAAGTAAGTACCGCCAATAATCCAACGTAATGACCATGATTGAAACTTTATATTCATTCGCTGAATTTATATCCAATACCGCGAACTGTCATAAGAAACTCCGGGTGTGCAGGATCTGATTCTAATTTTTCACGAAGCCAACGAATGTGAACATCAACAGTATGAGGATCACGGAATGCTCCTTCATCTCCCCATACTTCATTAAGGATTTCATCACGGGTTAATGCTTTACCAATATTTTTCATCATTAGAGATAATAGATCAAACTCTTTTGGAGAAAGATTCAATTCAGTGTTGTTACAGGTTACTATATGTCTGTTTAAATCAATTACTATACCATGCCTGGACAACGTTAATTGCTGCGTTTCTAATTTTTGTGCTGGTCGTCTCAATGTTGCTTTTACTCTTGCGACTAATTCCCGCATGCTGAAAGGTTTTGTCATATAATCGTCTGCTCCGATTTCAAGACCTATAACCCGGTCTATTTCTTCGGTACGCGCAGTTAGCATAATGACAGGTATCCAGCTATTTTGTTGTTGACGTAATTGCTTGCATAAATCAAGACCTGACAGACTAGGCAACATAAGATCAAGAATTATAAGTGATGGGGCAGGGGATGATGTAGCTATTTGTAATCCTTCTCTTCCATCATGACACGTTATTACTTCAAATCCTTCACGTTTAAGGCTATACGCAATTGACTGAGCTATTGGACGTTCGTCTTCGATGATTAATATTAAAGACATTTATCCCCTCCGTTTTTAATCTGCTTTTACGCTTAGGATCATGTTTTTTATTTCGTCAGATAAAGGTGCGCTTTCGCCGGGAATTGAGATATCAATACGCCATATTCGGTTTGACTTGCCAAATAGATATGATTGTGAAGTGTTTTTCATGTAATCAGAATATCTGACTAAAACACCAACAGCATCATCTATTTCAAAAGGAGACCTTACAAACTTTCTGAAACTAATTGCCTGGTGAGATACCGCGAAGTCATCTAATGCCGCGGCTAAATCTGCATTAGTGTCATATTTTTCTGCGGAATATATACGAAGAGAAGAATTATTTTTATTTACCCATGTTGAAATCTTATCATTTCCGGTGTATTTCCATGTTGGGGGAATAACTATTGATAAATGATGGTCTACAGTAAACCACCGTTGATCTTGTGATGTATCAACAGAAGAAGGAATGGGATTGGTATTCTCATGTTGGTCATTATTTTTTAATTCAATTATAACTTCTGGAATGACTTCAATGGTTTTTGTAGTTTCTGGTGTTTCTGGTATTACATCCGGTATTGCCATTGGAGTATGAGCAGATTCTTCCGGAGATTTAATAATTTGAGGTTGCCATAATGGTATAAGAAACGCAACCAATTCTGTAGATAATGCAGAGACATCATTTTTATCAATGCATTTCTTTAAATCATTGCTTTCTTCACTGCTTACAGATAATCTTACTTCTAATGTTATTGCACTTTTGTTTCTTATTAAACCAAAAGCATATACTACCGCACGATTGTATATATCTTTTTCACCTCTGTTAATTCCATTTATATTGAATATTGCGCCAAAACCATCCGCGGTGTTCCATGGTGTTGGTATAACTTCATAACCTTTTGCTATATAATCAGAAAATCTTCTTCTACTAATGAAATCTGATATCTTTGTGGATGCGGCGTTTTCTGTTAAGCAATCTTCAACTCTATATGATGTTACCACAAATCCCTGAATACCATGCATTGATGTGGTTAGTGTCGTACGCCAAATCTGATTTATGTTTGTATCAGTTGCTTCATCGCGAATAGTTGACCATCCGCCAAAACGTGCTGATGGCAATAATTTTTCTGCCATACCTGCCATACAGCAAGATAAAGAAACCAGATAAATCACAAAAATAGTTGTCAGTTTTAAGTTAAACATTATTCTGTCATTAATTATGTATTAATTTAGCGGTATTGGTCAAGTGTTTATTCAATAAATATAAAAAAAAGCCCCCAATAATGGGGGCTTTAAGGTTAAAGATTATTGTGGTGAGTTTGAGAAATAGAGTGGTGGGTTTGCTGTATTAGCTACTAAAGCGCCACCGGATGTATTCGTGAATTTTAATTTAAACTTCATACCACCTGGGGTAACACCATCACTCGGGTTAATATTATCAGAAGATACCAGTACTCTGTTAGTAGTTTTTACTAAAATGTAACTGATTCCCTGGGGTATAGTAATAATTCCCTGATTAGCAGGAGTAGCCTGAGGATATTCAGCACCTGCTAAATCGCTTACAGCACCGATATTAGTAGTTACAATATCATTACCAGCATTATCTTTATTGCTGCCATTTATCCAAATCTT
>CAZNLA010000132.1:0-11813 GCA_964573385.1 uncultured bacterium | reverse complement strand
CCGGTAATCAGAGCCATCGGTGCAACAAAAGTATGGAGCTCTCTACTCGACTTAAAAATTAATGAAACAAATCGGACGGGTATGTCAAACAGGCGTATCCGTCCGATTTGTTTATTACAGGAGTTTCGTTTTACTGCTATTTCTATTGAACATTCGACTGATTCAACCGCAGATTAGCAAACGACAGTCCTGGCAGTATTTGCAACGTTATTATTTACAACTTGTCTAATAGACTTGTCTAACATTGAAAAGGGGGCAATTATGTTTCGTGTATCATCATTTTTAATAACGATGTTTGTTGTTTTTTTCTGTTTTCAATCGATTGTGTTTGCTGAGGTAAAGGTTACAGGATTATTTGGCGACCACATGGTATTGCAACGCGGAAAACTGGTGCCGGTGTGGGGTACTGCAACAGCAAATGAAAAAGTTATAGTAAAATTTTCCGGACAGGAGAAGACAGCGCTTGCCGATAAAGATGGCAAATGGATGGTTAAACTGGATGTGATGAAAGCCGGTGGTCCTGAAATAATGACAATAACCGGTGTAAATACCATTACTATCAATGACGTCTTAATCGGTGAAGTTTGGATAGGCTCCGGACAATCGAATATGGAAATGGTGGTATCGAATTATACCAGCGGTGACCCTGTACTTGCTGAAATTGCAAAGGGGAATTACCCGAAATTAAGGATGTTAACCAGTCCAAATTTGAAATGGGTGGAAGCAAAAGACATTAATAGCATAAATGGTTTTTCCGCGTTATTATTTTCATTCGGTTATAAATTACAAAAAGAGCTTGGTGAAGATATACCGGTGGGATTAATGACAGGAGCAGTCGGCGGTACACCATCCGGTTTATGGGTGAATGCCCAGGCGTTGATAGATGATAAGGGGTGTCAGGATTCAGTTAAGAAGTTTATTGATTCAGGCCAATATGATGCGTTAACAAAAAGATACCAGGATGATTTGGCAAAGTGGGAGAAGGACGTCGCTGATATAAAGGCAAAAGCTGAAGCCGCCATGATAAAACCCGAGGAAGATCCGAATGCGCCGGAGCCGGCACCGGTTATAATAAAATTACCCAAATTACCTAACAAACCAGTTCAACCACAAAAGCCTGGTGATTTTGGTTGGGCAGGTGGATTATATAAACTGAAAATTCAACCACTGATACCATTCGCCATTCGTGGTGTATTATGGGACCAGGGTGAGTCTGGAACAGGTTTTGTTGGTGCTGATAATTATCCGGTAATGGGTGCATTATTCAGTAGTTGGCGCAAAGAATGGGCAGTAGCAGGGGAACTTGATGAGAAAAACGCAAATTTCCCT
Source organism: uncultured bacterium (assembly GCA_964573385.1). Lineage (GTDB taxonomy): Bacteria > Armatimonadota > Hebobacteria > CAIYQO01 > CAIYQO01 > JBAXQQ01. Next base: position 10,484 of record CAZNLA010000132.1, on the reverse strand, counting down.
TTTATCTATGTACAAAAACCTAGTGGTGGCGGGTGCGCGTTTGACCTGGAAAATCCGGTGACAACAAAAGCAGAGAAGTTTTCACCATTGCCCGCAACTGTACCATCGGTTGATTATGGACGTGAATTGTATGTCAGATTACTTGATTATTCCAACGTTTATATTGCCCAATCCGGCGATTTGGGCAGTGGTATCCACCCCAGCAATAAATCCGGTTATGGTACCCGTGCCGCACAGGTAGCATTAGGCGCGATATATAACAGAAAAATTGAGTATAATGGTCCAATTTTCAAGTCTTTCAAAGTTGAAGGAAATAGAATACGCATTGAGTTCACTCATATTGGACAGGGTCTGGCAATTGGGCAATCAGATAAGTTGCAGGGATTTGCCGTTGCCGGTGAAGATAACAAGTTCGTCTGGGGTGATGCTGTAATAGATGGCGAAACCGTGGTGGTATCTTCAAATGCAATTACAAAACCAGTCGCTGTCAGATATTTCGGGGTATCATTCTGTAATTTGTTCAACAAAGACGGTTTGCCGGCACTGGTATTTAGAACTGATAAGTAAATTAAATACAAGTAAAAAAAATGACAGATATGCCAGAATAGGTATATCTGTCTTTTATAGAACTTTCGCTTCATTGAGCATGTCAAAGCGACCTTATTAAGCAAGATTACCATTATGAGAGGAATTCCTAATCTTATTTAAAGATAATATCAAATAGCATAGGAATTTAAAATATGTAAATATATTACAACAGTTTAAATCAATTTTATAAATTTTAATAAATTTGCATTGACAGACGATGAATGGAGATGTAGAATTAATTATTAAATGGTTGCGAAACCATAAAATAAAGGGGGATAATATGAAAAGTCGAAATCATCGTCAGGGGTTTACCCTTATTGAGTTGTTAGTCGTAATTGCTATTATAGCAATTCTCGCTGCGATTCTATTCCCGGTATTTGCCCGTGCGCGCGAAAAAGCGCGACAAACAACCTGTACCAGTAATCAAAAACAGATTGCCGCGTTAGTGCAAATGTATGCACAGGACCATGAAGAATCATTGCCATCTTCTGCTAATATCTGGTCAGTAATTAATGCCGATCCCGGGGTGTTAATATGCCCGACAGCAGGAAAAAGCCAGACTATCGGATATGGCTATAATGCTTCTATCAGTCAGGCATCCGTTGGCACTTTTGATGATCCTACTTCTGTGGTATTAACTGCTGATGCCGTTAATACTTATGGCGACAACCAAATCTATGGTCCGGATAGCATTAGTATGCGCCATTCCGGTGCCGCAATTTATAGTTATGCCGATGGGCACATTGCACCAAGTAATGCTATGTTTTTGCCTACAATGGCGCAGGATTTATTATCAGGTTTATCAGCAGGAACATTGGTTGATGGTAGCAATGGCTGGTATCGTTATGGTCAGTACAGAAATGCGCAAGCAGGAACACCATTGATGGATTGTTGGGGAAATGTAGACCAGGGTGTGGGTTGCCCAGGTGGCGACCGTGCCGGCGGTGGTAATTACCATAAGGCATATGTTACTGCCAGTCCAAACACACTAGTGTTGGAAAGACAGAGTGATGGCCAGGACTTTGAGAAATGCTGGAAACAATTCACAGCAACATCCGGTTTAAAATGCTGGGCGATTAGTATGGATGTGAAAATGTATACCGCTAATACCGGCAATGCACGTTCAAATTACTACATTCAGATTCAGGATGATTCAAGTTTGCCAGTGACTCAAACTCAGAAAGCTACAATGAATAATTCTGCACCGATTGCCCATTTCGGCAGGAATGAATGGTGGAATAACCAGTCCTGTATCTGGTTTGGCAGCACATCAGCACAAAATGTTGCTCCATACGCGCTATATGGCGCGTTGCCATATGCCCAATATGCTGGTTGTCAATATATTTACAATGATTTTATGCGGGTTGTTATCTACGCGATGAATGGCAAGGTGAATCTGGTATTTAATAATAAAACATATTCGATGTCACCAATAGCCGGCAGCAATTGGCAAAGACCGGCAGTAGTAATGTTCTATACTAATGGTGCAGAAAAGTACCCGATGTATATCAAAAATCTTAAATTCGGATCAAGTTAGTATTTGCTGGAATATTTTAGCTATATCAATTTGCTGATACTTAACTGCTTTTATTTAACTTCCCCTGAATCATTTATTTTCAGGGGAAGTTTTTTTGCCTTAAAATTTATATTTTTGTAAAAAAGTTACTGAATCCGGTAGACATTGCCCCTGTACAAACGTATAATTCCTGAAAGAAACAAATTAATCGTGGAGTGATTTATATGAAAATGCGTACCCTTGGCCGTACTGGTCTTAATGTCAGCGAACTTGCGTTTGGGGGCTTGTTTGTAGCATCCTGGTTTAATACCGTTGACCCGGCGGTTGCAGCAGTTAAGCGTGCTGTTGAATTGGGAATTAATTACATTGACACTGCCCCTGGTTATGGTGACAGTGAGATGGTGCTTGGGCAGGCATTACGGCAAATTGACGCGCCGTTGATTGTATCAACCAAATTCGGTGGTCGTCCTCAGCCATTTAACGCGAAAGATAAAAGTGGTTTGATGCAATCATTTGAAGAAAGCCTTAAGTTGCTGGGTCGCGACCACATTGATATGCTGTTAATTCATGAACCGGATCGTCCCGGCCAGAGTGACTGGTGGGATGACGTAGACAACGCGATTGGACCGGTTATGGAAGTATTGGAACAGTTGAAAAAAGATGGCGCAATAAGTTATATCGGCCTGGGTGGAACTACTGCATATGAAATGACCCGTTGCATAAACACCGGTAAGTTTGATGTTGTATTAACCGCATTCAATTACAGTTTATTATGGCGCGAGGCGGAAATTGAAGTGTTGCCGGCAGCAAAGAAACATAATATGGGAATAATTGTCGGTTCACCACTGCAACAAGGCGCATTATCCCGCCGGTATGATGACGAAGTTAATAATGGCGCGCCATGGTTAAGTTCGCCACGCAGAAAACAATACCAGGCATTGTACGCTTTGCTGGATGAAATTAATCTGCCACTAGCAGAAGTAGCGTTACGTTTTGTAATTTCTAATCCGGATATATCATGTACCCTGATGGGTGCGCGTAACCCGGAAGAAGTAGAGTTGAATGTAGCATCAGTTGAAAAAGGACCATTAAGCGCCGATTTGATTGCGCGTCTAAATGAAATCGCTGCCATGGTTCCATTCCGTCCATTTGAAGAACCTTTCGGGTTACCATTTGGTCGTGATTATAAGGGCCCAGGACAAGCGTAAAAATTTTCAGGTTCAAAGAAAACTTCGCTTAAGGTCGCTTCTACAGGCCCAGTGACCTTAAGCGAAAATTCTGTAATGAATATTTTAAACTTTTCTTTTGTGGTCTATGCGTTCTTTGGTGGTGAATGATAATAGGTTGTGGGCGAAACCACCATTAAGTCAATTAACCAAAAATTAATTTAAAAGGAAAAAATATGAAAGCTGCTGTTGTTGTTAAAGCGAACGACCTTCAGGTTCTTGATGTGCCGATTCCGGAACCGGGAGATTATCAGGTATTGTGCGAATTATTATATGGTGCCACCTGCAGTGGTACCGATTCTCACCTGATTCATTGTCGTTTTCCCTGGCCCCCAACTTACCCGGCGGTGTTAGGGCATGAAAGCATAGGCCGCGCCATAAAAGTTGGCGCAAAAGTCCGTAATTTTAAGATTGGCGATATTATTACCCGTGTTGGCACATTGCCATCACCCGGTGTAGATATTTGCTGGGGTGGTTTTGCTGAATTTGGCATTGCAGTCGACCATATAGCAGCAAAAGAAGATGGATGTCCTGCGGCAGAATGGCAGGGGTATCGTTGGAATAAAATTGTGCCGGAGGATATTGACGCGGCAACAGCAACGATGATTATAACCTGGCGTGAGACCTATTCGTTTCTTACCCGCATGGAGTTTAAAGCAGGTATGAGCCTGTTGGTGGTTGGGTCAGGTGGCAATGGTTTAGCCTTTGCCGCGCATGGCGCTAATCTTGGCGCATCCCGCGTTGGAATAATTGGACACAGCGAAAGAATGAAAGAAGGCATCGTGGTAGGAGCGACTGAATATTTCGATTATAAAGATGCTAATCTGGCTGAAAAAATTAATGCAATCAATCCGGATGGGTATGATGTGGTTATTGATGTTATTGGTAAGCATAACACCTTGAATAATGCGTTGCCATACCTTAAATCCGGTGGCATGATGAGCATTTATGGAATTGATGAATTCGGCACACCTCAGTTATCCCCCGGAAACGCCAGAGGATCATTCACGTTTTTAAGCCGTGGTTATGATGAATCAGAAACACATGAGGAAATAGTGGCTTTCATCCGCGAAGGAAAACTGAATGCCGCCAACTGGTTGAATATGGATACCCCATATCCGTTGGATAATATAACTGACGCGTTTAAAGCCGTTGAAGCAAGAAAACACGTTAAAGCATTGATTAAACTAAAAATATAAAGAAATTGTCACAGTTATAACTTTTAAATGGTAAATATTCGCCTTGTAAAGACAACAATAAAATTACACCTTTACAAGGCGATATCCATTATAGTATCTCCCGTCAGGTTTATCCCTCATCTTCATTTGTCGGTATTATTGATTAATTTTTTATTTATATTGTTATGTTATGGAAATATATTAGTTATTATAAGCGTCAATAATTTGTTTTTTTGTAAAATATGATAACACCAGACATTAAATTTATTATTTATCTCTTGCGTAATGACAGATAAGTAAGTATAATTTACCCCAACACAACTTACTTTTTGGTAAGTAATCAATTTGGGGGGAAATATGAAAAAGATTCTGTTACTTTTAGCTGTGCTGTCTATTTGCGCTTTAGCCGCAGTGGCAGTAAAAGAACCGTATGTAATTGGTGCGGTATTTGATATTACCGGACCTGGGGCACCATTAGGTACTCCGGAACGTGACACTGTAAATATGTTAGTCAAGAAGATTAACGCTGACGGCGGTATTAACGGTCATCAGATTAAGTTAGTTGTATTGGATAACCAGAGCGAAGAAGTACAAAGTGTAAATGCTGTAAAGAAACTGATTGAGTCTGAAAAAGTTATCGCAATTATCGGACCAAGCCAGACAGGTACAACATTAGCAGTATCACAAACTATTGAAGCCGCGAATATTCCTTTAATTAGTTGTGCGGCAGGTGTTAAAATTGTTGACCCTGTTAAACCATTAATATTTAAAACCGCGCAAAGCGATGTATCCGCAGTTGCAAAAGTATTAACATACTGCAAATCAAAGAAAATCAAGACCCTTGGTATTATCACTGTCAGCAACGCATTTGGTGATAGTGGCAAAAACCAGTTGCTCAAACAGGCACCTGCTGCCGGCATCAGCATTATTGATGAAGAATCATTTGGCGATAAAGATACCGATATGACTTCTCAATTAATGAAAATTCGCGCGAAAAACCCACAGGCCGTAGTATGCTGGGGTACAAACCCGGGACCGGCAATGGTGGCAAAAAACATGAAACAACTCGGCATAAAAGTTCCATTAATTATGAGCCATGGTATTGCTAATAGAAAATTTATTGATCTTGCCGGTGATGCTGCAGAAGGCGTTATATTCCCATCCGGTAAGTTATTAGTTTATGATGATTTGCCAAGTAGTGAAAAACAGAAAAAAGTATTAACCGCATACGCAAACGAATACAAAGCAGAATATAATAAACCTGCTGATACCTTTGGTGGGCATGCTTATGACGCATTAATGATTTTAAAATATGCTATCAGCAAAGTTGGACCAAATTCACTGGCTATTAGAAACCAGATAGAGAAAACGCGTAATTTTGTTGGTATCTCAGGCGTATTTAATTTTAGCCCAACCGATCATAATGGTTTAAATGAAAACGCATTCGTTATGGTAACTATCACTAATGGCGATTGGAAAATGGCGAAATAAGATTTGTTAATTACGAATTACGAATTACGAATTACGAATTACGAAATTCAATTTTTAATTTTTAATTTTTAATTTTTAATTTTTAATTTTTAATTTTTAATTTTTATTTATACTAACTGATAGTCAAAGCGAATAAGGAACTTCGCGGTACTGCCGATATATCATTATCGGCAGACCGCGAAATTGATTTTTATAATGTCAACAATTGATTTATTACAAAATTTACTAATAGGTATATCGCAAGGCAGTATATATGCCCTGATAGCAGTCGGTTTTACTATTATTTTCAGCGCGACTGAGATAGTGAACTTAGCACAGGGTGAGTTTATAATGCTTGGCGCGATGTTTACTTTTTGGTTTAGCGCGCCACCATCAACCGATGGCAGCGTCGGCGGTTTAGGGTTGCCTATTCACATTGCTGTGTTATTGGCGGTTGCCGCGACATCTGTTATCGGTGTTATTTTGGGTTGGGTAATGATGCGGCCTTTAAAGAAAGCCAATTCTACAACAATGATTATCATTACCATCGGCGCTTCCATGATAATTCAGGGAACAGCCAGTCATTTATGGGGTAAAGACGCGGTACTGGTAAAACCATTCACCAATTATAATGATGGCGCCAGTATCATTATGAATGTACCATTTTTAAAGCCGATTAATGGTGTACCCCCGCAATTATTTATTGAAGAACAGCGATTGTGGATTATCGGGATAATGCTGATAATTGTAATTTTGCTGACACTATTTTTTAATTTAACCATGGCAGGCAAGGCGATGCGGGCAACCGCAATGAATAAAATTGGCGCAAAGTTAGTGGGGGTAAATGTTTCCCGCACGGTGATGCTGGCATTTGGGTTATCCGCGGCCATTGGCGCCTTGGGTGGTTCTGCAATAGCCCCGATTTACGCCCAATATGATATGGGTGGTCTGCTTGGGTTAAAAGGTTTCGCCGCCGCTATTGTCGGTGGGTTGGGTAATTTCCCCGGTTCTGTTGTTGCTGGTTTAATATTGGGCATGGCGGAACAGGTTGGGGCAAATTACGCGTCAGAATATAAAGATGCCATCTCCTTTGTGATCCTGTTAATAGTTTTAATTATCAGTCCGTATGGTTTGCCGGCGCTGTTTAAGAGGAGAAGAAAATGAATATGGATATCAGAACAAAAAGATTTTTCGGCGCGTTTTTATTTTTGTTATTAATCGGGTGCCTGCCTTTATTTGTTAAGAATAATTATCATCTGGGTATCTTAACGATGATAGCTATCAATACCATGCTGGTTATCGGTTTAAATCTGTTGATGGGTTACGCCGGTCAGGTATCTCTGGGACATGCTGCTTTCTTTGGCATTGGCGCGTATTCAACCGCGGTGTTTACTTCATCACAATTCGGTTGGCATCCATTTTTTGCTGCTTTGGCAGGTATTGCGATATCAATATTAATTGCCGCAATTATTGGCATACCTTGTTTACGTTTGCGTGGTCATTATCTGGCGTTGGCAACCCTTGGGTTTGGTTGGATAATGTATATCGTGATGAAAAATTGGGAACCTTTGGGTGGTACATCCGGAATCGAAAAGATACCTTTTATTGTCGTTGGCAATATTATTATAAAAGATGATATATCCCGCTTTTATCTGTGCTGGATAGTGGCGATGATAATTCTGTGGATATCATGGAATATTGTCCACAGTCGGGTTGGACGCGCGTTGCAGGCATTGCATACCAGCGAACCTGCGGCGGAATCTCTGGGTGTTTACATTACCGGGTACAAATTGCAGGTATTCATGTTGTCAGCGGTATTTGCCTCTGTTGCCGGCACTTTATACGCGCACACAATAAATTTCGTAGGGCCAAATACATTTAATTTTGTGACTTCTGTACAGATAGTTGTTATGACAGTAATCGGCGGTATGGCTTCAGTATGGGGTGCGCCGGTGGGTGCAGGTGTTATCACTATTCTGGTTGAAGTATTACGCGAAATTAGTGACAAGTTCGGTGACCATATAAAATATCTTAAAGATTCTGATGTTATTGTCCATGGGTTAATATTGGTATTAGCGATGATTTTTATGCCATCCGGTGTTTATTGCACGATATTCGATAATATTGTTCGCGTTTTCCGTCGTAAAAAAACAGGAGGTGCGGCATGAGTGCATTGCTACAGGTAGAAGGGGTTTCAAAGATATTTGATGGTTTGGTGGCCGTTAATAATGCGACATTTGATGTTAACGAAGGGATGATAACGGCGTTAATAGGGCCAAATGGCGCGGGTAAATCAACCATGTTAAATATGATATCCGGTGCGTTGCCGGTATCCATGGGGAAGATAACATATAATAACCGAAAAATTACAAATAAACCCCCGTATAAAATAGCTGGCTACGGGATAGCGCGAACTTTTCAGAATGTTGAATTATTCGGTAATATGAGCGCGTTGGAAAATGTGATGATTGGCAGGCATTTGCGCGGTAAGTGCGGAATGCTGGCGGCGGCAACGCGGTTATGGCATTTGCGCAAAGAAGAATTAAAAATAGAAGCCGACGCACGCGAATTTTTGGCACGTGTTGGGTTATCTGAAGTTGCGGATGAACCGGCAGGCGATTTGCCGTTTGGTAAACAGAGATTGTTGGAAATTGCCCGGGCAATAGCGGTAGAACCGAAATTACTGTTATTGGATGAAGCCGCATCCGGATTATCTACCCGCGAAAAGAAAGAGCTGGTAAAATTGATATATTCATTACGCAGTGATGGTATTACCATATTTATGGTTGACCATGACATGGACCTGGTGATGGATATCAGTGAACATGTAATAGTGTTGGACCATGGCGAAAAAATTGCCGAAGGAACCCCGCAACAGGTGCAAAAGAATGACAAAGTTATAGCCGCTTACCTGGGCGAGGAGATTGCTGATGCTTAAATTATCCAGTATAACCACCAGTTATGGCAGTACCATTGCACTCCGTGGTGTTTCGCTTCATGTTAATCCCGGCGAGATTGTTGCGTTAGTCGGGGCAAATGGGGCGGGGAAGACAACTATTTTAAATACAATATCCGGAATCACCCCGGCCAGCAAGGGTGCGGTTACCTTTGAAAACCGCGAGATTCGTCGTTGGGGTGCAGACCGTATTGTGCGTCTCGGGTTATGCCAGGTACCGGAGGGCAGGCAACTGTTTTCTGACATGTCAGTACGTGATAACCTGTTGTTGGGGGCGTTATCGCTGGGGATGAAGCGTCGTCGTTACCAACGTGAAGATATGGATAAAATTCATGGGATGTTCCCGATATTACATGAACGAGGTAACCAACGTGCCGGCACATTATCCGGCGGTGAACAGCAGATGCTGGCGATAGGCCGGGCATTAATGGGCAGACCACGATTATTATTGTTGGATGAACCATCAATGGGATTGGCACCACGGGTGATGTCAGAAATATTTTCGTGCATACGTTCTTTCCGCGATACCGGTCTGACAGTATTATTGGTCGAACAAAATGCCCGCATGGCGTTGCGGATAGCGGACCGTGGGTATGTATTGGAAACTGGCAGTATAATAATGGATGGCACCGCGGAAGAATTGATGGAAAATAAAGAAGTACAACGCGCCTACCTGGGCAAAGGTTATCGTGAGGTGTGGGAATAATGATGAATATAGAAATGATAAGTCGGGATGAATTGGCGCAATTGCAATTAGAAAGGTTGCAGTCAGCACTTTTTCGGGCTTACCGCAACGTTTCATTTTATCGTAAAAAGTTTGACGCTACCGGATTTGTCCCGGAAGATATGCAGACGCTGGATGAACTGGTAAATCTGTCATTCACCAGTCGCGCGGATATTTGTGCCGGTTACCCATACGATATGCTGGCAGTTCCCCTGCGCGAGGTAGTCCGTCTGCAAAACAGCACATGGACATCGGGAAGCCCGGCAGTGTGCGCGTATACCCAAAATGATATGCGCCATTGGATAGAACTGGTATCACGCTATTTAACGGCGGCAGGGGTGCACCGTGATGACGTTGTGCAGATATTCTTTGGTGGTGGTGGTTGTTTGCAAAGCAGCATGGGATTTCACAGTGCCGCAGAAAAGATTGGCGCGGCGGTAATACCAATATCTGTTGAAGACGCAAAAGACCAGATAGCAGTAATGCAGGATTTTAAAACCACTGTGGTGGTCGGCACTGCCAGTGACGCTATACAACTGGCTGAAGCGGTTAGCAAACGTGGTATAGACCGCAGACGGTTGTCGCTGCGGGTGGGTATTTTTGGCCGTGAACCATGGAGCGATGCACAACGATTATTAATTGAGGAATTACTGGGAATTAATGCGTTTGACCATTATTCAATCAGCGAATTCGGCGGTCCCGGTATTGCCGGTGAATGTGATTGCAAATGCGGTATGCATATAGCAGAAGATCATTTTATAGCGGAAGTAATAGACCCGGAAACCGGAAAACTATTACCGGATGGCACTGAAGGCGAATTGGTGTT
>CAZNLA010000131.1:0-11814 GCA_964573385.1 uncultured bacterium | reverse complement strand
CCCCAGGCTTACACCTGGGGTTACTTATAAAATTACCCCTACCGGGGCAAATAAAATATAAATGCACAAACTACCATATCATCAATAAAAGCAACATTAATAAACACTAATAGAAATCGCGGAGCGATGAGATGATAAATAATTCAAGGTATGTAAAATCTAACATGTTATTTTTTATTTTACTACCACATGTGGTCACTTTTTCGTTTTATCTTTTTTCCTTGACCCACTTACATGTCACCTGTACAATCTTTATGTTTTACCATCGCAATATTAATGGAGAAGGTTTATGTTATTAAATTTACCGGATAATCCTGTTTCTGATCGTGTTAGTTTGACCTGTTATCTGCCGGCACATGAGAGTCTGAAGTGTGCTGAACTTGATGGGCCGGGTTGTATTCGTCATATTTGGGTGGCATGGGGACGCCAGGATAATACTAATCGTCAGGCGATTATCCGAATATATTTTGATGATGAAACGGTGCCATATGTTGAGGCGCCTATAGGTGATTTTTTTGGTGTTATGCATGGAAAAACATGGTATCCGATTAATACCCCGTACCTGTCGGTTAAGGCAGAAAGTGGGTATAACTGTTATTTTACCATGCCTTTTTCTAAAAACGCGCGGATAGAAATTGAGGCGGGTGAAGTTGGACATTCGGTATATATTATGGTTGACTGGCACCGTTACCCCGGTGCGGAGATGGCGGAGAAGAAACGGTTTTGCGCACGTTGGCGCAGGGAATACCCAACGCAAAGATATGGTGAGGATTTTTTAATGTTGGATGCCGATGGCCCCGGGCAGTTGTTGGGATTTGTTTACGGGGTGCGTTTGGATGATAATACCGACAGATGGAGCCATGGTGGTGCTGAGAATATATATATTGATGGTGACGGAGATAATCCGGCATATTTGCGCGGAATAGGTGGTGAAGATACTTTCGGCACATCTTATGGTGGTGCAATACACCCCGCGGAAACACATTTGTATAGCGCCTTGCCATATTATGTTCATGAGGACGTAGGTGAGCCACGTCCGGCGCAACGGGTGGTGGGGTATAGATTTTTTGACCCTGACCCGATATATTTCAAAAAATCTATCCACATGCGTTTTGGTTGTATGCGTAACGATATTTCTTCCACTGTATACTGGTATCAGGAAAAAGTTGTTCGTCCATTTTTTAAAATGCCTTCGTGGGATGCCATTGGGTATTTGAAAACCAATGCCTGGGAGAAAGAAAAAGAGTTAATCCGAGACACCTGCGATTTACCATTACCGAAACATGGACAATGGTGGTTATGTGGGCCATTTGGTAATGCTGATGATGTTGCGATGCAGAATACATTAACACTGGAGACGGAGTTTAATAGCGAAGCGGAATATAATGGCAGGCATGAAGAAGGTTCACGATGGTTAACCCCCGGGTCAGTATCAATTGGACGCGACAAAGCAAAATGGGTTCGGCGTTCGGCAATGCATGGTTTTATAGATTTCAACCATATATTTCGTCCACATGCCCCCGGTGTTGGGGTAACCCACCCGGGGGTGGCGATAGCAAGGTGTGTATTACATGTAATTGAGGATATGACGGTGGTATTGCATGTAAGTTGGGATGACAACCTGGTATTGCGGGTGAATGATACCCCATTTAATATGGGAAATAACAACGCTTTTCGTCCCGCATCGATTAATGTAACGCTAAAAAAAGGTGCTAATACAGTGATTGTCAAATTATCTAATACCCGTGGATTTAACCATGGTGGTTGGGCATTCGCGTTTCGCGCCGTCACATTGGATGGAACAATACTGACGCCATGTGAAGAATAAAGGAAAGATATTATGGTTGATTTAACTTTGTTATCAGACGAATCACCTAAACAATTAGCTGATAATGTGATGAAAAATATATACAACATCTGTTTAGCTAAGGTGAAAGGTGCCCATGACAGTGATTTTGTCATTGTTAACGACAAGGCATATATAATTTACATGGCCAATGACATTCAACCCGGTGAGAATCCGGAATGGCCATTTGTTTATAATGCCATGTCGATTGTGGATATTGCCAGTGGTAATATTGATAAAGTAATTACCTTTGCGGCGTCAGAAATGGTTTATGATAATGAAAAATTACCGGAAGGTGCTTGTTTTGTCCCGCGGATAATACAAAAAGATGTCAATACACTGCGGTGTTGTTTCTGCAGTGAAATGCCTGATAGACGTCAGTCGCAAACATGGTATATTGATTTCAGGATTACTGATGCCTTATTTGACCGGAATATTTATCCTGTTCAGTTAAAAACGGATTTGGGTGTCTATCCTATGCAACCGCAATATCTGTACCAGCATGCTTGCGCAAAAGGTTTCACCAACGCGCCAGTTTTGCATGGTTTATATATGATAGACGGCTTTAAAAAGTTTGATGGCAAGGTATACGTGGTACTTAACAATTTCCCGGGGGGACAGAATGCGTGGGCGGTATTGAATGACAATATGGATTGTTTCACGGTAATGGGTGACTTTTTTCTGCCTAATGAAGCTAAACTGACGGAAGCAGCAGTTAACCGATTGCCGGATGGCACATGGATGGCAATATGTCGTCAGGAAAATCGTGATTATAATTACATGTTTTCCACCAGTAATGATGGTATTAAGTGGTCAAATAACGAATATCGCGATATTGTAAGTAATGGGCTTAACTCAAAACCTACTTTTGACTGTTTTAATGGCATATATTACCTGGGATGGCAGGAAGCAACCAGTATTAACGGTGCCGGCAGGGCTGTTTATAATATTGAAATATCACAAGATGGCATAAATTGGCATCGGAAATACCGATTTGAATCAGAGAAATCGTTTCAATACCCGGTATTTCGTGAATATAATGGGACTATTTATTTAACCGTAACCCAGGGTGACTTTTCTGACTGCAGGAAAGAGCGGATTATGTTTGGAAAGTTAGCTTAGCAGGACTTTCGCTTTCAAAAGAAAATTGCTTTAAAATGGTCGCTTCGACAGGCTCAGCGACCGGATGTGAAAGTTAGCTTAGTAAAACCGGTCAAACTTATTGTCGCAATTGCCATTTAAAATCTGACACCAATGACTGGCCTAATAAAGTAATCGCGTTGCTGCCATCTTTTTTACCCGGCAAAGGCAAACGTAGCGTAATGAAGCAGAATAATGCGGCACGCAACAGTAATGCTATAAAAAATAACGGATGATAATTAGAAACCCAAACCGGTAACCACTGAATAGTATTTATGTTTGTCATCCAGAATGATGCCATGATACCACCCAACACAGAACCTGTCATGGCAGATATTCCATTCACAACATTTAAAGAAGCCAGAAAACTGGTGGTACGAAATCCAGGGAAGCCTTTAACCCGCATGAAAATATCTACCTGTGCCAGTCCGGAAAGAGCAATACCCGAGAATATGGTTTGTATGGGAATAAGCCAGAAGATAGAACCATTCATCATTAGCCATACCGCGGAGATAATTAATTGTGCCGCAGCGCTTATTATTAATACCGGGCGTGGTCCTAAACGATCAAGCACCTTACCCCAGTGAGGCGCGAACCACGCCATAATAATCATTGGGATGATACTTAGCAGTAGTTGCGCGGTAAAAACCGGCATTCCCAACCCATATCTGCCTGCCGGGGCAAGGCTGTATTTCCAAATAAATGGTTCCATCATACCGGCAGCAATTCCACTGACAAAACTAAATAGCGCATATAAACGGAAAATAGGAAATTGCCAGGGTGTGGAAATAATCTCTTTCAATGTAATTTGTGTGTCTTCAACCACCCGTGGTATTTCAGGTATTTTGCGTACCAGCAAAATATCAACCACTCCAAATATTGCGGCAGCGCAGAAAATTATTATATATATCAACCCGTTACCACGGAAATGGTCAATAAGTAATGCCATGCCGGATGCGACTATTAATGTGGCAATCATCATTATTCGCTGCCGCATCCCAAAGAAACGACCGGATATTTGCATAGGCACTAAACGACTGAACCACGACAATGTGCCACCAGCACCAAAATGCTGGAAAAAGGCGGTGATGAAGAATAACCCGGCAATCAACCACATTCGTAAATTATAGGGGATGTGAATGATGAATGCCAAACCTAACGACAAAATTATCCAAAGTAAACGCTGGGGCAGGCAGTAAATGGTATATTTAGGCTTTATAGTTCCGGAACGTTCTGCACTTAATGACCCGAAAAACTGTGCGAATACTGCTGCCGGTGCCATGGCTACAATAATGCCAAACCAGAAATCATCAACTTTAAGATATGTTGCTAAAAATGAAGTAAATACCGCCCCGGTGGTAAGTGCCTGAAAAATAGCAGTAGCAGTACCTGAATATAAAATCAAACCCATTCCACGTCTGCGATCAACAGCAGTATAATCACCATTGTCAGAATTTGAATTAATTGAAGTCATAAACCAATACTTTCTGAACTGAAACACACAAATCAGCCCGAAGAAACTATATCATTATGCGGCATCAGAAGTCTATATTTTTAGTTTTCGGTTTTCAGTGTTTAGTTTTCGGTTTTAGCACTTCGGCTTGCTCAGTGACCTTTGTAATCCTGATGTGACAGACACCTTCCTGGCTTCGCCACTCGGTGTCAGTCCCGGATTGACGTTCTTCCCCTCTCCATCTGACTGTGTTTCATACACAAATTGAATGTTTATGGAAAATCAGACGTTTTGATAGAATATAAATTATATGATAGAAAGGTAGAGGAACTGTCCTCAGTTCCCGCGACGGTATCGTTTTTGTAATATGTATTTATTACCATCGACAAAATCAGGATGTAAAAACGGAACCATGCAAAATATTGCGTCGTAGTTACACTTTATTCTTTTACACGTCCGGTTCTGTCGCGGGAGTTGGGGACAACCATAATATTCAACATATCTTTTCATTTATTCCTTCACCTATTAATTCCATAGCCCACGGCAACGCCGCTGGGACTTGGTATTATCACAATGATTACGCTCTGTAAGAGCAATATTCCTAAAAACGAAGGAATTATGCTCTTACAGAGCGTTGAATTTTATTTATAAACTTACCCAGCGGCGTTGCCGTGGGCTATGGAATTAACTGTTTTAGAAATTAATGAACGTAAACAAACAATCGGAATCAGATATTTAGAATACTATGCAACTCCCCTAGCAATTACCAACATTTTTATTGAAAGTGGCACTATCATTAAAGATGTGTATAAAGCATAACTTAAGGAAGGAGGCTTTTTATGTCCCCCTCCCCGAGGGGGATGTCACCGTAGTGATAGGGGGAGTATGTTTGAAAACCTAACTTTTTCTGTAAGGATTTCATTGCTAACAGCCTAATCCCTAACCCAAATAAATTGGACAAGTTTTCTGTTTTCAGTTTTCAGACGTGGTCACTTCGACAAGCTCAGTGACCGGTAGAAATTACGGTCACTGAGCTTGTCGAAGTGACCATTATAAAAGTTCAGCCTAAAATCCTGACTTTTGTTGTATGGATTTCGTTACTAACAGCCTAATCCCTAACCCCTAACCCATCGTATGAAGAAATATCCATATTTCTGAAGAATTGTCTATATTTATTTTTTTGTTATACAGATAAAATATTACAAATCTTTACATGCCTGCCGATAGTTAATATTATTGGTTTTGGAAGTAGTTATAAAGGAAAAAACGATGACTGATAAAGTAAATTTTGTGAATCTTACAGCAGGATTATCTGTGCTGACGATAGATGCTAACGGTTCATTAACTTTTAATATGAATGGAACAGGTATATGGCAGGCGCCGTCATTATGTGTAATGCATTATTATGATCGTCAGCATCCACGGGCACAAAAAGTGATGGTGCCATGGAATGATGCGAGTTCATTCGGCACCATGGGTACATTATCATTAAGTACCCGCAGCACTCTTGATATATGTAAAATAGATGACAGAACAGCGATATTAAAGATGGAGTGCGATACTATTCATGTGACTATCGATTTGAAGATAGAAATAAATGTTAATGGTGATGGGTTTAGTATTTCATCAGCACCGGACGGTATAGATGAAAAACTTCCCCGATTATATCGTTTATTGGGATTAGAGATATTGCCACAATTTGGCGCGGCAAGTACCGGTGAGAAAGGTTATTTAACTTTGCCAAATTGGTATGGTTGCCAGACATTTTTTGATAAGGAATATCCGCGTGAGGTGTGGCAAACCATATACAGTTCTAATGATCAATGGGAAAATGTTTGTAACGCGCCGGTATTTGGCATAACCCGTAGCCAGGGAACTGTTTGCGGAATAATTACAGAGGGCGACGAAGACGCGCAACTGGTATGCCGTCGTCATTGGGAATCAACGCAGTCAAACAGTGTTCATCCGTATTTAGTATGGCGTTGGGAACAGCAAAATGATTTAATTGCCGGTCCACGGCAGGTAACATATAGTTTTGCAGAACCGGATTGCCCACAGGGTGAAGGATACGCCTATGTTGGTGTCTGTTACAGAAACTTTTTACGGGATTCGCGAGGGGTACAAAATTGGACAGAAAAAGCTGTTACTCGTCCGGAAGCAATTGATTACGCCGGAAGATTTTTTCTGAAGATTTTTATGGCTTATAAAGATCCACATCCGGAAGGAAAAGGAGATTATCACTGCACCTGTACCTGTGATGAAGCACGTGAAATATTAGTAGAATGTCAGTCGCGGGGTATGAAAAAACTAACTGTCATTCTGGTTGGGTGGGGGCAGGATGGCCATGATGGCAAATGTCCTACCTATCTGCCAGTTGATGAAAGAGTCGGTGGTGAGGCGAAAATGAAAGAACTTATTGCGTGGTGTCGTGAAAACGATATTATGTTGGGAGTTCATACCAGCCATAACGCCGCGTACCCGTGTAGTGATGAGTTTAGCATTGATGATTTAGTGCGTCACAGTACCGGCGAATATTGGGAAAGTATTATATGGAGTGGTGGCCAGGCGCACCGTATTTGCCCGGAAATATCGTTGAATAAACATGTAAAACGTGACTTGCCGGCATTGGCAAACCTTGGTTTACATGGTCATCATCATTATGATGCTATTGGCGGTTTCATGTGTTGCCATTCACCTTTACACCCGGTTAAAAATCGTGCTGAATATATTAATCTAATTCGTGAGGAATGCCGCGTAGCCATTAACACCATGGGGTCATTATCAACCGAAATGCCATTTGGACAATATTTTGGTGTTATGGATGGATTTTTCCATTCTTTCAGTAATCCCGGCAGATATTTACGTAATTGTGGTATCGGCAGTTATTTTCTTGACAGGTCGGTTCCAATGATTGGCATCGCTTTACATGGTAGCCACAATTGTGGTGAATCAATAGGTTCTGCTGATTCCCATAGATTAACTGAGATGCTTGATTTGGGATTAACACCACAATTTGAAGTATGCATGCGTCCAAGTCCGGCCTTTGGTATACCAGCATATCATTTAAAAGCAGAAGCGTTACAAAATGCATATAATTTCTGTTTTGGTAATGATGGTTACATGACCAAATTGTTAATATGCGACATTGACGGTCGTTGGGAACCGGCACCGGGGGTAAGTAAAACATTATATAGCAATGGCACTGTTGTGGTGGTAAATTTCAGCGACAAAGATTTTGATAATATTCCTGCGGGAGAATACAGAATTATTGGTAATAGCAGCAATTAATAACTGTAAATAATGAAGGGGTATTTATGTTAACCAGTGAAATAATTAAAAAAGCCGCACTTGCCATGGGGGCAGATATAGTTGGAATAGGTTCTATGGACAGGTTTGAAGGTGCCCCACCGGAACGCGACCCGCGTTTTATATTTCCGGAAGCGAAATCTATCATAGGTATGGGATTTCGCATACATCGTGGGGTTATGCGTGGGCCTGAAGAGGGAACTGCGTTTGGCATGTATGGAGCCATGGGTTACGCAAATACCAATAATGTTCAAATCCCGATTACTTTGCGCGAATTAGGTTCTTTTATTGAAGATAACGGTCATGACGCGGTTTTATATGGTCAGGGAGAAAGGCAAACATGGGGACCATCCGGTCGTCCGGTAAGACCGGGATACCCAAAACCGGATGTTCTTATCCATGTACGAATTGCCGGGGTAATATGTGGATTGGGTGAGATTGGATGGAGCAAAGTTTTCCTGTCGCCAAAGTTAGGTCCGCGACAACGGCTTGCTTTTATACTTACTGATGCTGAGTTGGAACCGGACCCAATATTTGAAGGTGGATTGTGTGATGGGTGCATGCATTGCGCGCGGGAATGCCCTGCAAAAGCAATTCCAACTGATAAAACTGATAAAGAAGAAGTTACAGTGGCGGGAAAACAACTGAGTTGGGGTAAATTAAAAGAAACCAGATGTATGATAGGTTTCCAGGCGGCGTCACCTGAGAAAAACCCGTTTCTGGACAAAGAAATGGATGGCCAAAATCCAAATACCCGTCGTTTAATAGAACAGGCAATGCAAGCAGGCGATTCTCCGGAAGATGATGCTTTTCGTCGTTGGGTAACATGGCAGATAGAACAGACATTTCGTCCCAGTTCTGAAGGGAACAGGTTATACCATTACACCACCGCCGTCTGCGGTGCCGCCTGCATGCGCACCTGTATGGTACATCTGGAACAACAAGATAAATTAACAGATAAATTTAAAACCCCATTCAGAATCCGTAAACCGTGGATTTTAGAATAGGGGAAACCTGTAGAGTAAAGTATGCAAATTAAATAGTGGAAATAAATAGGAGTGTGTAAAATAGTTTGAAATCCACTTCTATTTCCACTCTTCATCCTTTTTTTTAAATGATTAGGTGGTAGGTTTGTGGTAGGCGAAAACCACCCCGACCTTCGGCCACCCCTCCTTGCCAAGGAGGGGAACTTAAAATGATTGTTTTGATTATTATTACTGATATTATATCGTACATAACTCCCCGCCTTGGCAAGGAGTAGCAAGGGTGTGGTTGGTTTGAAGAGTGAATGGTGAGATTGTCTGAACCTTGATTCATTTGATCAAAGGATTTTCCTGAATATAAATCAGAAAAGAAATTTCACTCTTCACTCTTCAAAACCCTCTGTGTAATAAAAAATAAAATACAATTTTTCAGCCTTCTCGCTTAATTACTTCATCTTTTGTTAATTTGCCATCGTTATTGATATCTGTTTCAGTGAAGTTGTTTTTTATCTTTTCCGGGCATTCTTCTATGGTCAGCACATTATCGGCATTTAAGTCATATATTCCGAAAAGGTCGCTGTCTTTAGCCATGCTTAATACAATTTCAAACTCTGTTTTTGTTATTTTTCGGTCGTTATTAATATCCGCGACACAGAAATCTCTTCTGAAGTTTTTAGGACATTCTGTAAAAGTTATAAAACCGTCATTATTTTTATCAATATTCGCGAACCAATCTACGGGGGCAACAATAGTTTTTATAGCTTTGATTTCTTCTGTTGTCAGATTTCCATCTTTGTTAGTATCAATTTTTTTGTATTCTTTTTTTAATTTCTCTGGGCATTCATTGTTGGATAATAATCCATCATGGTTTTTATCGAGTTTATTAAATGCGGAATTTACATTAATGGGTGTTTTTGATGACGTGATATCGGTTGCTGTAACTTTTCCATCTTTATCCTTATCCAAAGATTTGAAATCTTTTGACATTTCTGTTGGAAACTCATCGCGGGTCAGAATATTATCGCCATTTTTATCCATTAACGCCACAATGCCAGATTCCTGTGGTTGAACAACCTTTTTATTACTATAACGCACGAAGTATACGGTTGTTAAAGTTATGAGAATTATAATTAAAGATGCAATAAATAACAATTTTCGTTTCATTTTATCCCCAGCATATTATAATTTTTCAACATTTATGCATAATGACCTTTTACATGCATTTTTAATACTCCTATCATTAATGTCTATAAAGTGTCTGGATTATAAAAAAATATCGAGTAAATGGCGGGATATATTCAAATTAATTTATTGTTAGTTGAATTTAATATTTTTTTATGTAAGTTATTTTTTAAATATCTCTTGATTACTTTTGCAATGTTAGATATAATTAAAGTATGATAAAAGATAAAGAGATTAATACACGTTTGGCAGTTGTTGCAGGTTCATTTTATCCGCGCAAAAAAGATGAATTATTAACTGCATTGCAGGATTGTTTTAATAATATGTTAGGTCCGGGTAGTATACCATCATTAATTAAAGGTGGTAATAAAAATATATTCGGTTTGATATGCGCACATGCCGGTTATTATTATTCTGGCACTGCAGTTGCTCATTCATTTGCACATCTTAATGGTGAAGATAATTATGACGCCGTGGTGATATTAGGATTAAACCATAGATTAGCCGGTCACCCAATTGCTGTGTCTGGTGATGATTATTGGCAAACACCATTGGGTAATGTGCGGACAGCATATGAAATAACGACGAAATTAGTTGCCATGACAGATAAGGTTACCTGTGATAATCGCGCGCATTTGAACGAACATTCAATTGAGGTGCAAGTACCGTTTATCCAGTATATCATGCCGGATGTGCCAATTTTACCAATATCAATTGGTGACGCGAAAATAACGGACCTTCAGGAATTAGGGATAGCGTTAGCGAAGTTATCCGCACAATACAGGATATTATTTATTGCCAGTACTGATTTTACGCATTATGAAAGTCAAAAAGATGCAATAAAGAAAGACACATTGGCTATGGAACAGATAATTGCTATTGACGCGGATGGATTATTGGCAACAGTGAGAAAGCATGGTATTAGTATGTGCGGTGTGTTACCGACATATGTATTACTGTATGCCGCCCGGATAGTTGGGGTAAATACAGCAAAAGTTGTTCATTATCATACATCCGGTAATATTTCCGGTGATTTAAACAGAGTTGTTGGATATGGATCTATGGTATTACAAAAATAGAGGGGTATTAGAATGGGCAATATGATTTTTTTAACTATTGTCATATTCGTAATTGTACTGATTTATTCTCTTAACCGGGGATATGGTACAACAATATGGTTTTTAATTTTGACGGTGTTATTCGGTCTTATTGCTTCTGGGGTATCATCGGTATTGGGCCCGATGATAGATATAGGAAAACATAAAGATATTGAAAATAGCCGTGGGTTGTGGCAATTAATATCTTTTGGGGCATTAATTGTTGCCGCGTTTCCATTATCCATGTTTATTGATAAATATACCCAGTGGACACTTGACCCGGCAGATTGGTTTTTCGCATTGATATATGGCACAATTGCCGCATTTATTGCAACACATTACTTTTTAGAGTCATTTTATTTAGCCAGTCATGGATATGCAATTCGGGCAACCTTTGAAAATAGTCAATTAATTCGTCAATTTGTACAGTTTGAAGGCTGGCATAATTTTTTAAATTGGTTTAATACAGTTACATCAGGCCAAAAACGTCCAGTAATCGATTTACCGGCAGAAAAATAATTTAAAAAATGTTTTACAAATTACAAAGTTTCTGATATAATCATACTTCGGGAAAAGGTGATAGAATTTTTACTATTAAAAATGAATTATGTTAATACTACACGCTGGAGTAATAGAAGATAATTTTTATGTGTGGGGTGAAAAAAGCACTCCTGGTGTAAAATCAGGTGCTCATTCAACTCATGTTGATGCTAAGGCAGTTGATGGTATACATCCATATGCTGCTAAGCCTGATATATTAGATCGGAAGAGCACACGTCTGAACTCCAGTCACATTCAGAAATCTCG
>CAZNLA010000130.1:0-11822 GCA_964573385.1 uncultured bacterium | reverse complement strand
GTTACCAATCACTTTATTGAAATCTCAATTGGCAAAACGCCTTCATGATGAAAATGGTTTTATATTAGATTTAGCAATAAGGGTGGTTGACTGTTTCGCGTTTGCATTGGAGATATCATCACCTACGGATGAGAGCAAGATAAAAGTAATCAAGCAGGAAGCAACCATATCAATATCATCTCAACCGAATGCAGTATCTCAGACTCCATCGATTATAACTAACACCATGGCACGTCTTGCGATTATATCTCAACCAGAAGGCGTGTCAGTATGGATTGATGATAAAGATACTGGTGTTGTTACACCGTATGAATATGTGGAAAATTTAAAACTGCAACGTAACCGCAAAATCAAATTAGATTTGAAAATGCCGGGGCATGACGATTATAATGTTATGACAGATTTGATACGTGGTGAAACAATTTATGTGGATGCGGCTTTGGTAGACCGCCAGAGTTATTTAAAAATAGATACCACACCACCCGGAGCGGTTGTATATATTAATGATATAAATAGCGGTTTAATTACTCCATGTGAATATGTGATGGATTTGAAAGGAAAGCAAAGTCAGGAGATATATTTAGAATTGCGACGAATCGGTTGTGACGATTTTTGTGGTGTGGTTGAATTAAAGCGCGGTGAGATATCTGATGCAAATATAACTCTTATAAAAAGATATCTTAATCCTAAATATGGAATTGAATTAATCCATATTCCGGCCGGTTATTTTATTTACGGAGAAAAAAAAGAGCGTAAAAATTTACCTGAATTTAAAATCATGAAAAATCCTGTTACCGTGGCGCAATACCGCCAGTTCTGCGATACAACAAAACGTACAATGCCTTCTCCACCAAAATGGGGTTGGCAGGATACGCAACCGATAGTTAATGTTACCTGGCATGATGCGACAAACTTTGCAGAATGGGCTGGTTTGGCATTACCCACTGAAGAAGAATGGGAGAAAGCCGCACGTGGTTCTGATGGACGTGAATACCCCTGGGGGAATAATTGGGATGCTTCGAAATGCAGTAATAGTGTTGGGAAATCCGCAGGACAGACGTCTACTGTTGGCAGTTTCCCGGCGGGCAATAGTCCTTATGGTGTTCAGGATATGTCAGGAAATGTATGGGAATGGTGCGATAGCTGGTACGTAAATTTTACCGCGGTGCTGCGCGGTGGTAACTGGGACGTCGGTTTATCGGACATCTTCCGCGCTGCTTGTCGGGACTACGGCGACTATCCTACTAGTTGGAACATCTACTGTGGGTTCCGGTGTGTGCTTCGTTCTCAATGACCGTAAGAATACTATCTATAAAAAGGAAATTTTATATGCCTTATATCTTGCGAAATACGCTTAAAGATATTGTAAAAAAATATGGCAGGAATTTATTTGATGAACCGTTGCGGTTGCGTGGTTTATTGAATGATCATTGTAAGGGACAATATGAGCGTGAGATAAATATTGTGATATGTGCGGCAGAGAAAAATATTCATTCTGCTTTATTGGACAATATCGTGTTACCAATCACTTTATTGAAATCTCAATTGGCAAAACGCCTTCATGATGAAAATGGTTTTATATTAGATTTAGCAATAAGGGTGGTTGACTGTTTCGCGTTTGCATTGGAGATATCATCACCTACGGATGAGAGCAAGATAAAAGTAATCAAGCAGGAAGCAACCATATCAATATCATCTCAACCGAATGCAGTATCTCAGACTCCATCGATTATAACTAACACCATGGCACGTCTTGCGATTATATCTCAACCAGAAGGCGTGTCAGTATGGATTGATGATAAAGATACTGGTGTTGTTACACCGTATGAATATGTGGAAAATTTAAAACTGCAACGTAACCGCAAAATCAAATTGGATTTGAAAATGCAGGGACATGATGATTATAATGTTATGACAGATTTGATACGTGGTGAAACAATTTATGTAGATGCGGCTTTGGTAGACCGCCAGAGTTATTTGAAAATTGATACCACACCCCCAGGGGCGGTTGTATATATTAATGATATAAATAGCGACCTAATTACTCCATGTGAATATGTGATGGATTTGAAAGGAAAGCAAAGTCAGGAGATATATTTAGAGTTAAAGAAAACCGGTTATGAAGATTTTTGTGGTGTAGTTGAATTATGGCGCGGCGAGATATCTGATATAAATATAACTTTTGAAAAAAGTTTAATCAATCATAAAGTTGGCGCAGAGTTGATGCCGGTGAGAGCATCGGTTGATGCCTTGGATGTGTCATTGCAAACTGTGGAAAGTGCTAAACCAAGTGGTAAAATATCTTGTCGTCCACTTCACATTATTTTTATTATAAGTTGTTCAGATTCAATGGCATGTGATGGAAAGATTCACGCTTTGAATAATGCCATCAAAGAGTTCATACCTGACATACGTGAACTCGCAAATGGTAATATAGAGGTTCCGGTGTTAATTCGTGCTATAAAATTTTCCAATGGCGCCCAATGGCACGTATCGTCGCAACCTACAGAGGTAGAAAGGTTTACTTGGATAGATTTGCAGTCTGGTGGTGACGCGACTGACATGGGAGCTGCAATGAGATTACTGGCTACTGCACTGAAAAATCCTCCAATGCCTGATCGCGCTTTGTCGCCAGTTTTAGTTTTGATATCAGATGGTTGTTCTACTGATGATTACAATGACGGACTTCAGGCACTGATGGCAGAGAAATGGGGACGTAAAGCAATCAGGTTAGCCATTGCTATCGGCGAGAATGCCAATCTCGAAGAATTACAGAAATTTATTGGTAACGCAGAAATTAAACCGTTACAGGCTAACAATTTTGAGACTCTTGTTCGACATATAAAGTGGTACTTAGACAAAGCGGTGGTTGATTGGCTGAGGTGGGATTGGGGGGATGGGTTTTATATTAAATACTCTGAATGGTGCGCTCCATTGACTAAACTTAATGGGAGACAATTACAACTTGGTATTGAATTAATCCACATTCCTATTGGTGATTTTCTTTATGGGTATAAAAAAGAGCGTATAACCTTACCTGCTTTTGATATTATGAAAACTCCTGTAACCGTGGCGCAATATCGAAAATTTTGTAATTCTACAAAACGTGCAATGCCAGATGAGCCGAATTGGGGTTGGCAGGAAAACCACCCCATGGTTAACGTTACCTGGCATGATGCGACAAACTTTGCGGAATGGGCTGGTTTGGCATTACCCACTGAAGAAGAATGGGAGAAAGCGGCACGTGGTTCTGATGGACGTGAATACCCATGGGGAAATAACTGGGATGCAAATAAGTGTTGTAATAGTGCAAGACAAACGTCTTCGGTTGGAAGTTGTCCTGCTGGTAATAGTCCATATGGCGTACAGGATATGTCAGGAAATGTATGGGAATGGTGCGATAGCTGGTATGACACCAATACTCATCGGGTGTTGCGCGGTGGTAGTTGGTACGGCAGGGATCAAGACTACTTCCGTGTGACTTACCAGGTCAACAACTATCCTTCAGTCATGTACGATCGCTATGGCTTCCGATGTGTTCTGCGTTCGCCAGGACAGTAATACTATTATTGCATACTATCCATTAAAAGGAAATTTTATATGTCTGATATCTTGCGGAATACGCTTAAAGATATTGTTAAGCAATATGGTGTAGATGTTTTTAATGAACCAATGCGGTTACGCGGTTTGTTGGATGACTATTGCAAAGATCAGTGTAAACCTGAAAGAAAGATAGTGATATGTGCGGCAGATGAAAATATTCATTCTGCTTTATTGAGCAATACCACGTTACCAATCACTTTATTGAAATCTCAATTGGCAAAACGCCTTCATGATGAAAATGGTTTTATATTAGATTTAGCAATAAGGGTGGTTGACTGTTTCGCGTTTGCATTGGAGATATCATCACCTACGGATGAGAGCAAGATAAAAGTAATCAAGCAGGAAGCAACCATATCAATATCATCTCAACCGAATGCAGTATCTCAGACTCCATCGATTATAACTAACACCATGGCACGTCTTGCGATTATATCTCAACCAGAAGGCGTGTCAGTATGGATTGATGATAAAGATACTGGTGTTGTTACACCGTATGAATATGTGGAAAATTTAAAACTGCAACGTAACCGCAAAATCAAATTAGATTTGAAAATGCCGGGGCATGACGATTATAATGTTATGACAGATTTGATACGTGGTGAAACAATTTATGTGGATGCGGCTTTGGTAGACCGCCAGAGTTATTTAAAAATAGATACCACACCACCTGAAGCGGTTGTATATGTCAATGATATAAATAGTGGTTTAGTTACTCCGTGTGAATATGTGATGGATTTGAAAGGAGAGCATAGTCAGGAGATATATTTGGAATTGTGTCGAATAGGTTGTGATGATTTTTGTAGTGTGGTTGAATTAAGGCGAGGTGAAACTAATATAATTACTGCGCTTCTTGAAGATCGTCAGGGATATTTGAAAATAAACTCTACACCTTCATCTGCCGATGTGCTTATTAATAAAAAATATATTGGTTTGAAAACTCCGTGTGAATATGTGATGGATTTGAAAGGAGAGCAAAGTCAGGAGATATCTTTGGAGTTTAAAAAAACAGGTTATAATGATTTCTGTGGCATGGTTGAATTAAGTCGCGGCGAAAATAGTATAATTAATGCTCTTCTTGAAGATTGTCAGGGATATTTGAAAATAAACTCTACACCTTCATCTGCAGCTGTATTTATTGATAAAATATATAATGGCTTAATTACTCCGTGTGAATATGTGATGGATTTGAAGGGAAAACAAAGCCAAGAGATATATTTGGAGTTAAAGAAAACCGGTTATGATGATTCTTGTGGCGTGGTTGAATTAAAGCGCGGTGAGATATCATATTCAAATATAACTCTTGTTAAAAGATATCTCAATCCTAAATATGGAATTGAATTAGTTCATATTCCAGCCGGTGATTTTCTTTATGGAGAAAAAAAAGAGCGTAAAATTTTATCTGAATTTGAAATCATGAAAAATCCTGTTACCGTGGCGCAATATCGCCAGTTCTGCGATGCAACAAAACGTGCAATGCCTTCTCCACCAAAATGGGGTTGGCAGGATACACATCCGATGGTTAACGTAACCTGGTATGACGCAGCGGCTTTCGTGGAATGGGCGGGTTTGGCATTACCCACTGAAGAAGAATGGGAAAAAGCTGCACGTGGTACGGATGGACGTGAATACCCATGGGGAAATAAATGGGATACAACTAAGAGTTGTAATAGTGTCGGGAAGACTGCAGGACAAACATCTCCGGTAGGAAGTTTCCCAGATAGTAATAGTCCATATGGCGTACAAGATATGTCAGGAAATGTATGGGAATGGTGCGACAGTTGGTATAAGGATAATAATACACGGGTGGTACGTGGTGGTAGTTGGGTCACCAGCATTCCGAACTTCTTTTGTGCTGCTTTTCGTCTCAACTACAATCCTACTTATGGGGACATTCACTATGGGTTTCGTTGCATTCTTCGTTCACCAGAACTGTAATATTATTATTGCATACTATCCATAAAAAGGAAATTTTATATGTCTGATATCTTGCGAAATACGCTTAAAGATATTGTAAAACAATATGGCAGCAATATATTTAATGAACCGTTGCGGTTATACGGTTTATTGAATGATTATTGCAAGGGGCAGTATAAACGCGAGAGAAATATTGTGGAATGTGCGGTAGAGGAAAATATTCATTCTGCTTTATTGGGTAATAGGGCGTTACCAATTTCTTTGTTAAAATCTAAATTGGCAAAACGACTTCATGATGACCGTGCTTTATCAATTGATGCATCCCAATGGGCAGTTGACTGTTTCGCTTTTGCATTGGAGATATCATCACCGCAGGAAGAGTGTAGTTATGAAGTGTCTGTCTGCAGTTCTGTTGATCCAAAGGAGCAATCTGCATGTGTTGTCATACATGTACCCGAGGGTATCGCAACGATAGAGGAAGCAATCATAATCGCGGAAGATGGTGAACAGATTATCGTAAACTCTGCCATCATTCATGACGGCTTATTGCGAGTCAACAAACGGATTAAGATATCATCGATTGCCGATAATGGTAAGAGAGCTAGTCTTCGTAATACAACAGGACCTGCCCTTGTGTTATCTAATGGAGCCGTTATCAGGGGGTTCCAGATTGAAAGCGAGGCAGATACGGCCGTCAAATGTGATGGAACCGGCATCGAACTACATGATTGCATTATATCTACAATTGGAGGCAATGGACTATACTTACTTGATTGCTCTTCAGTGTTAGCGACTGGGCTTGAGATTAGAAACTGTCGAGGTGCTGGTATCGAGATGGCACATGGAAGTGAACTGCGGTTGACCAGTAGTCACCTGTATTCGAATCGGCGAAGCAATCTTATCGCTGGTAGTGGCACGTATCTCATTGCCGACCATTGCTCCTTTCAGAGGAGTAGTCAAGGGAGTGGGATTATTACAGATGGACGAGTAGAAATCATTGAATGTATTCTTTTTGATAATGCTCGTTCAGGAGTCTGGGTTGAAACCCAAGGCGACATATGCATATCTCATGGACAAATAGAGGGAAACCATGACTGGGGTGTTTGTGTTTCTGGTAACGGTCAAGCTACTATTTGTGGAGTAAAAATGCCTGACAATAGACGAGGAATGTGGAAAGCCGAAAATCCTAACCGATGTCGGGTCAAGGATATCGTGCCATGATACAAATTAAACTACTAAATGGTGAACAGATTACAATACAATATGATCCATTTGACTTTGGATCGAGAAGAATATGCTTTTTGTCATCTGATAAAAAACAGGTTGTGATAGCAGGTGAAACTCACCTACTTCAAATTACATAAAGGAGAAAGGTATGGCTATTATTGGTAAACACGGTGGCGAATCTTTGGAATCGATCTCTGGAAGAGCGGATGGTCTATTACCAGAGGAAGAACAACTTTTTAAGGAGTTCCAAGCCTATGTCCGCTCAATTACAACAGAAATAACTCGCAATACTTTGCAAGTACTAGAACAGGGTGTCCAACATCAGATAGGGAGTGTAAGCAATACTGCGTCTGATGTTTGTAAGCAACTTCAAAAATCAACAGAAGAACAAGTAAATATAATTAAAAAGACTGATCAACAGATATCTCAAACGATTACAACATTAGATGATACTGTGAAGCGAAGCCGCGATGACTATAAGAATCTCTTTGCTCCTGCAATAGACTCTTTTCGTAAGGATTCTCAGGATTTACTTAAACGCTTCAGTTCTGAAGTAAGTACAATAGAATCTGAAGCCATATTGAAGATCGAGCAGTCAACCACTCTTGCTAGGAATGAGATAAAGGAGCAAATAAAAGCCGACCTGGCATTGATTATTTCTGAGATGACATCATGGCGAGAGCAAATACAAACCGACCAGGCCTTGATGATATCGAAGATGATTAAGTGGTTCGTTGTTATATTTATAATCAATATTATTACTTTAGCCGCATTTGTGACTACGTTGATAAATAATAGATAAGAGGTGGATGAAACTATGTTGCCAACCTTTCGACGTCATATACGCGCAGTCTTCGATTCTAAAGTTGATTCAATACCTGACTGGTTGTTTCGACAACAGGAAATGCTAGTACAACAGATTTACGATGTCGGGTTGAAAGATAAACTCGCACTCTCGTTGCGAGGGTTGGTAAATGCTAAACGGCGTGGTGAAGAGCCAATAGAGGTATTTATCGTCGGCGAAGGATCACATGGTAAGTCAACTCTCATCAATGCATTGCTTGGACAGAAGATCGCTGCCGTCGGTTGGCAACCTGTAACATGGTGTTTTAATAGGTATATAGCCACA
The DNA here is from genome assembly GCA_964573385.1 of uncultured bacterium. Taxonomy (GTDB): domain Bacteria; phylum Armatimonadota; class Hebobacteria; order CAIYQO01; family CAIYQO01; genus JBAXQQ01. Next base: position 3,949 of record CAZNLA010000130.1, on the reverse strand, counting down.
GATCGCCCACTTCCTTACATACGGTTTTTCATCGATGGAAATTTAGACTACCACCCACACTTAGTTTCAATTCTCGATAGTCCAGTTGGAGAATTTAGAGGACTACGAGAGTACCATGTCACAGCAGAAGTAGCGAATACCATTATTAAAGGTGAAGAGTTTCATACTAATGAAGGGCAAAGAACTGGGCAACCATATGTATCGCCAATCATGGAGATTGAGTGGCAATTGTCCCGAGAACGAGCTATATTACCAGGACTACGCCTTGTTGATACAATGGGCATGGGGCACTTCTTGCTATTTGGCCAGACGCATAAGCATCATTTATCGTGGCAATACGAACGTGCTGATGCTGTGATATGGGTCGTATCTCAAGATGCTATCGGCGCAAAAGAAACCAGGGAACAAATAAAGCATTGTTTACGATATTCAAAACCTGTCATTATGGTATTAAATAAATGGGACAAGATACAGGGTGACCCGCTTCCTATTCTTAATAAAGCTAAACAGGAATATGCTCAATATTTCAGTGATATCATTCCATTCTCAGCAGAAGCCGCTTTTCTTTCAACAGAGCCAGAAGAATATGAATATACAAAAGCGGACCATCGGCATTTACAGATAGCAAAAGTGAACTCATGGCGTGATTTACGAGTAAAAAGCGGAATGGAGAACCTGTTAGTATCATTTAATCGACTGGCAGACCGTAAGTTCCAGGTCGTTCGTAATATTCAAATATATTCATCGCTACGTCAAAAGCAATACGAAGCAAGGCGTGTATTCCATTCTGCGCGTGAGGAAGCTAAGGTTAATATACGTCGATATCGTAGTTTAAAAACACAGATTGAAACAGCACGAAATGATGGTCTATCTGCTATAGAACAAAAATTCAACATGCAGGAAACTACAGCACACCGCGCGATTGAAAATAGAATTTCTCATGTTACATATAAGAATAGGAAAGATGCGCAGGGGGTTTTGCAGTTAGAACAAGTGGCTTTTGATATGCGAAATACGATAAGAGAATTAACCAAGCAATGTACGGACACCAATATTCGTATTGTTCGCTTTGCGCACAGTAGGGAGAATGAATTTAATGATTCTGAATATGATTCCACTGGAGGAATAGGAGCAACAGTATTTCTATCTGGTGTCGGTAATGTCTCAATTGAAATATTAGATTATGGTCCAGATTGGAATATACCGACTGGATGGTTTTGGGATGATGTTAAAGTGTGGTGGTGGGAGACTACTGGAAACACTCAAGCACTTGAGTCGTTTACACGTGAAATTCAAGATAATATTCGTTCAGAGAGCCGAAAATCTGTCACATCATACTTATCAAATTCAAAATCCAACTTAAAGAGTGTATTCGAAAAGAAGAATAGTCTACTGCGAAATGAGTTGGAAAGAAATATTCAGGTTATTGGTGGAATGGGAAAATTAGAAGCATTAGTCGGTAATGTTGAACAAACTGTTTCAACTATTGCAGTACCATGTGCATTGATTGACATAACTACACGTGCACTCCGAAAATACAAATGGCCAAAGGCTGCATTTTAGAGCAAGTAGTTATATTTACATAGGTGTAAAATATACTTCATTCATGAATCCAAATAAGACACTTTAAGCAAAAGGAGATGATGGTATGACAGTCGACAGATCTATCATATGGGATACTATTTTAAATGTTTCCAATGATAGTAAACTAATCATGACAAGATTAGAGGCAATAGGAAAATATAATCTTAAAAAGTATGCTGACTCACAGGTTGCGATAACTGGTCGTGTAGATCATCCTTTTAAACTCGGTATACTGGGTGAATTCAGAGCAGGGAAATCATCGCTAATCAATATTGTTGCAGGTATGGATATTGCGTTAACTGATGAACGGGAAACAACGGCAACATTAAATTGCTTTTCATATGGTGTTATAAAACAAGCGACAATCTGTTATAAAGATGGTTCGATACAAGAACTCTCCATTGATGATGCAAACCAGATGCTTGATATACGGCGCCATGAGCATTCCTGGTTAGATACCATCAGTTGTATAAAATTTACCGCTCCATGTGATACTCTTAAACGAATGGAATTCTGGGATAGTCCCGGTTTAGCAGGATCAGATTATAATGAAACAGTTGCGGTTGAATTTACTCATCATGTAGATGCAGTTATTTGGGTGTTCAATTGTGATTTTCTGGGAAAGAGTAACTTGGCAGACACCCTTGAAGATTTGTCGCAACGTGGTAAGCATATTATTGCAGTGGTGAATAAGTGTGAAGAAAGGACTGAAGATGATTTTCCAGTAATTAAAGATCTTGTGCGGCAAACATATCGCAATGTTCCATTTGTTGACATAATTCCATTTAGCGCATGGATGGCAAGGGAGAATCAAATGGGAGTAGCGGAGAGTGAGTATTTTGGTGATCTTCCAACTGATGGTGGTCTTACAGACTTTATGAAGGTTATCGAAAAAGAGATTCTTAATGATCCAACACGATTGTCTGCCGAATCTGCTGCCGGGGATTTACGTTCAGTGTTGATCTCTTTACATGATCAGGTGCATCATGATGTATTGAGTGTCAGACGTGAATTAGGACTAATCGATCATATGTACCAAGTTAATACAAAGAAAGTTAGCGAGAGAATAAAGAGATTTGTAGATGATATTGTTTCTGATTTAACAAATACTATACAGCAACAAAGAATCAATCATATAAAAGATGTATTTAACCATGCGTCTGTTAACCAATTACGAAATGAAGAATGGTTAACAAAACAACTAACTGAGACAATACCTGATGAGGTAACTATTCGAAAGTCCTGTTCTGATTACATAATAGGTGAACAAAAAGACCATCTTGCAATTGTCTTAAGTGAATTAGGTATTAATCAGCAGGAGTATTTATACAAACTGCTTACACCTCTGGACCGTATTAAATCAGGTGTGATTATAATGAATCCCAGTTGTGCAGGTACAGGTGTTTGGGGTAAGACTGAAAAAATAACAATAAACTGGAAAATGATAGCAGCAGGGATAGCTCTTGCAGTTGCCGCAGTTGTCACTGCTGCAACAAGTGGTGTCGGCGGAATTACGTTTGCTCTTGGGGGAGCTTCAGCAGGAAATTTTTATTTTTCAGAATCAAAAAAATCATTGAGCGATGAAGATATTCGTAGGGTTCGGATGAATGACTGCATTCGTGAAATAAATCGTGGCGAAAAGAACCTTAAGGCTCTTATACATAACTTAATGCTAACCCAATTCCAATCACATGAATCAGATATTGTAAAATCATTAATGAATGAACAAGAGGCTTTAATTCTAAAAGGAAGGAATCGTATATCTATTGAGACAGAGAATATAGAGCAGGAGAATATTGTAGATGAGTTAAATCAACTGGTTAATGAGCTGGAACTGGCCGCTCGTATATCACCACGGAGTTCAACTACGCTATTAAATCAACAGCTTACTATCAAACGAGGTGATCGTTCACAAGCACGGATACTGGTTGATGCTATTTATGCCGAAGCTCAACAATTTATAGAAATTACTGATAGCGATTTCAGTTATCGTATGTTCGATGAGTTACTTACTTTAAATGAAAAGATACCAGTGAGAATAATAACATGGAAAGAACCCCTATTACCAGGGATTGCTGAAGAGTTCCAGATTAGAATGCATGAACTACGTGCACGACGTAGTGGCGCTGTCAGTGTCGTTACACCTAAGCCTTTTCCTGGTATTGACTCATCTATCCTTCCTACGGGATGTTGGTTCTTTACTGAATGCGGGGCATATCACTTCAATGCCACACTAGCTGATGTGTTAATAGCAAGCCGAGATATAACATTCACTCCATATGCAAATTACGTTGAAGTCCACCCCACTTATTTTGATCGCTGGTGGAAAGCTGACGTTGATGGGTTTCTTTGTATGCAATTAACA
>CAZNLA010000129.1:0-11902 GCA_964573385.1 uncultured bacterium | reverse complement strand
ATTACAGAGTGCACGTAAAGCACAGTTTAACTGGTTCGGATTTGCCTTAATGCTTGCTATGACATTAGGAATGGCAACTGTGGCAACTTCAGCCGATTTCTTTTACCGTGATGGTGATAAACCAGTGGTATTTCTGGGTGACAGCATCACTGATAATCAACCTTATCCAAAAATGATTGAGGCATTTATCCTAACCAGATTTCCAAAATGGGATGTAACATTCCGCAATATTGGCTGGAGTGGTGACACTGCCGGACTGCGCACTCGGGTTAATTTTGAAAACGGTATGAAACGCGATGTGATGCCGTTGAAACCGATGGCAATTACCATAGATTTTGGCATGAACGATGCCCGTGGTGGTGATGGCGCATACCCGGGATATGTTGAAAACACTACAAAATTAGTAAAACAATTAAAAGGTTCCGGCGCACGTGTTGCTTTATGCACCCCAAGCCCGGAAGAAAGATACGAAGAGGGCCAGCCAGCAGGTAGCGCGTATAATAAAATGCTATGGAAATATTCACAGGGATTAAAAGAGATTGCTGAAAAAGAAGGCGTAATTTTTGTTGACCAATACACACCATTTGTAAAAGTAATTGAAGATGGCAGAAATGCTGGTATTTTAAGCAAAACAGATAGCCGTAACAGATTAATTAATGATGCGGTGCATCCAAATATGGGTGGACATCTGGTAATGGCATCATCAATATTAAAAGGGTTAAACGCCCCGTCATTAGTAAGTAGCGTAGAAATTGATGCCGCCGCGAAAAAAGTTAATGCGGCTAAATCATGCACCGTTGAAATGGTTGATGGCGCAGATTTATCATTCAAACGCACGGATGATTCTTTACCCTGGCCGGTTACCGGTGACGCGCAGTTTGTATTAAAAGTTCCGGGATTCACCCCGATGGCAGACCTGAATTTATACGAATTGAAAGTTACAAACTTAACAGAAGCAAAATACGATGTAATGATTGATGATGCTAAAGCAGCAACATATACCAAAGAAGAACTTGCTGCCGGTGTAAATATGGCATTAAACGCCGGACCAATAACCGCACAAAGCAATAAGATTTGGGGTTTAGTTAACGAAAAAGGCGGAATCTATTTTAATCGTTGGAGAAATATTCAAATATATACATTACCAACATGGTGCGGAACTGCTGATATTGAAGCCCAACGTAAAGCAGAACTAGATAGATTAGACGCGCAAATTGCTGACAAAGAAAAACAGATTAACGAATTGCGCAAAATTGTTCCACATGTATGGAAATTAGTTGCGGTAAAATAATATTGCCGTGTAACATAAAGAAGACCCACTCTGAAAGGGAGTGGGTTATTTTTCTTTATTATTTGAGAAGATAATATAATCAAAACTTTCGCTAAAGCTTAATATTGGTCACTTACACTGTCAAAGTGACCACCAGTGAAAGTCCTGTAAAAAGGAGATTTTGTATGTTTGACATAGATGATACAGACGAATACATGCCAGAAGTGGTTGAATTTGGCCCTTTTCGGGTGATTGGAATGCGTTATGCTGGTAAAAACGAGAATGGTGAAATAGCGGCTTTATGGCATAATGAAGAAGGCATCATGTCGCGGATTGATGAAATTGTGAAACCTGCTGATTTTAAAAATATTGCCTTTGGTATATGCCGGTGTCTGCCGGGAGCGACAGATGAATCTATTGAATATATTGCCGGCTTCCCAACCACCATTGACGCGCCAATACCAGATGGTATGGTTGATGCGCAAATTGCAAGTGGTACATATGTTGTATATCCGACAAGAAATATACATGAAATCATGTTGGCATTCGAACAATTTGCTGCATGGTTAGAATATTATCCGGAATGGATAAATTATTGTAATGATGACAGTTGCGAATGCCATACCCACCCGAGTTTTGAGTTGTATCCGGAATCATTTTGTAACGATGGTAAGTTGTTTGTATATATACCAATTCACAAAAAGTAATCAGAAAAACAAAAAAGGTCAGATACCGATGATTTCTCTGTCGATATCTGACCTTTTCAATTTACCTAATATTTATATTCCATATTGGTCTTTTAAATATTGTACTACAGTATCACGTTCATCATCGCTGAATAATTTATTATATATCAATACTTCACCCATCTCACCAGTCCATTGATGATAATTGGGATTGTCAAAAGCGCAACCCAATCTTAACCCCCATAAAGATAATTGCGTTTTAAAATCACCAGTAACTGATGCTTCTACACCATCAACATATAATGAGTGAGAGCCATTGCTGGCATCACGCCGCATACACAATACATGTGCTTTACTCGTACCAATTCCGCTAACCGTAACAGGATTAGCTGTTCCAGTAGTAGATTTCACGTAAGACCTGTAACTGCCTGATCCGGAAGCCTCAATTGTAAAATTAATAGTTGGTCCGGAACCAAGTAACTCGCCACTAGTTGAACCATCTTTAAATAAAATAAATATAGTAAAATTTGATAATGGTACAACGTCTGTACCCACATTAGTAGTAGGGCTTGCAGACAGGAATGAAAGCGACGGATAACCATTTATACCTGATGTGTTAAATTTGGGACTGGATGCATCTGATACAGTATTTGTAAATGATAGTGTTTTATTATTCCCGGTCCATGACCTTACCGGACTACCATTGCTTAATTTTGTTGATAACGCACTGGCCTGCAACCACGAAATCATATTGTATTTAATCGGTAAAAAGTCGGGGGTGGTGAGTACCGCATCAACATGGCCATCCAGATATGCGGCAATCCATCTGCCACTATGGCGTGCTTCCATTTGTGAACCGTTATAACAAATATTCTGAATCTTGCCCGCTACCGGACTGCTGATACCGTCAGCAATCATCATAACCTTACTGGCATCCAGAAAATCGCCAGCAGATGCACCGGATAATGATGCTGTATAAATATAGGCGTTAGGAACGGCATTGCCCTTGGTCGGACATTTTGTTACACCGGGATCGACAGAAATATCCTTCCATACAGTTTCAAGTGGGGGTAATGTCTCTTCATGATCCTGGGCATACATAGTCATTGATAACGCAATCTGGCGTTGATTGCTGGAACAAGTCGTCTGGCGCGCTTTCTCTCGTGCCCGGGCAAATACCGGGAACAATATAGCAGCGAGGATGGCAATAATGGCAATTACGACCAAAAGTTCTATAAGTGTAAAACCACGTTTATTCATTTCAATTCCTCCTTTATAATTTATAGACCAAACTGGTCATTTAAATAACTGCAAATAGTATTTGCGTCAGTATCACTGAATAATTTATTATATACGATTATTTCACCGATATCGCCGGTTAAATATCCACCATTTGAGTTATTTGAATAAGCACCTATACGGATAGGAGAACCCACCACATTGAACGGACTTGTCATGTCACCAGTAATAGATGATGTGTTTGCAACATCTGCATTATCAGTACTGAACCAGTGCTTACCGGTAGCCATTTCACGACGGAAACATAACACATGTGGAACACCTTCAGTGAGTCCTGAACGTACAGTTATATTATCTGCCCAGGATGGTTTTTGAACAGATGCCCCATATTCACCTGCTACACCGGATTTATAAATTGAAAAATTAATATTTGATCCCTGATCAAATATTTTTCCACCATATTCTCTGCCTGCCATATCCTGAAAAACTATAAAAATTGAACAATCCGTCCAACCCTGACTGGGGATTTCTAATATCTGTGCCGGAGTTGATGCAGGTTTTTCCCAGTGAAGCGAAGGACAATTATTTATACCCATGGGATTAAATGTCGGAACAGGATTTGAGCTATACTGTTTGGCAGTTATCGTTGAACCGTTAACAGTACTTGTCCAGGATGTTACCATTGCGTTATAAGCCAACTTACCCTGAAACGCTCTCGCTTGTAGCCACATTTTCAAATTGGTTTTATTTACATCCGGCAAAAAATCCGGTGCAATATCTGTAGCAGCAACATGACCATCAAGATATGACATGATAAATTTTCCACTGTGGCGGGCATCCAACTGGTTTGAGCCATAACATACATTCTTTGCTTTGGTTATCTTTGTCGCGCTTAACCCATCACCGGTAAGCATCTTGGAAGTCGGGTCATCAAAAGAAAGAGACTGACTGCCTACCTGGTTATTGTATACATAACCGTTCGGGTATTTTTTACCTTTGTTCGGGCAAATCAATACACCGGCATCCATCTTCAAATCTCCCCATACCGTTTCGGTTGAAGGTAAAACTTCTTCATGGTCCTGCGCAAACATTAAAATTGACGCAGCAATTTGTCTTTGATTGCTGGTGCAGGTGGTCTGCCGGGCTTTGTCGCGTGCCCGCGCAAAGACAGGGAATAAAATTGCGGCAAGAATTGCAATTATGGCAATTACAACCAGCAATTCAATGAGAGTAAAACCTTTTTTCATGCTGTTTCTCCTTTTTAATTATCGGATTATTAATAAACCGACAATTTGAATGCATTTTTCTAATTATACCCATAAAAGATTTTAACAAATACAGGTACAAACAAAACCCATTAGCTATTTTGAAAATTATATAATCCTGCATAAAGATTTACAACTGCAATTATTACGATAAAATTAGGATATCTTACGATATCTACCAGGTGTTGTTCCATAATAATCTTTAAAAGATGAATTAAAATGTGCCATATCGTTAAATCCACTTTTTACCGCGACATTTGCCACTGATAATTCTGTTTCTTTTAATAATGCCGCAGCACAAATCAACCTGCGTTGAATTAAATACCGCACTGGAGATATTTTAGTAATTTTATGGAAAATAAAAGAAAAATGCGTAACTGACAGATGTGCCATATCTGCAAGTTCATCTAATTTTACAGGTGTTAAATAATGCCTATCAATCCAAGATATTACATTTATAACCCTTACCTCGGTTGGGTCATTATACAACTGCCTGGTTTCGGATTCATAAATGCGAAGATAATTTACTATTATTAATTGCGATAATTGATTTACAACATCATTCGCCCATGTATCGTAATGAGAATATTGTACTTCAATCTGTTCGAATAATTCTGTAAAAACTCTAAATAAAATTGGGTCTGAAGTTACGCGCCAATTTTCACCTTTCCATTTTTTTTCAAACAGGATATTTACCGGAGAAAGAAGGTTTTTCCTGGCAAGATTTAACAGAAAGTCATCGTCAACATGAAACCCCCACATTAAAACATAATCATCAACAATCAACTCATGTTTTATACCACTGGGTATGGCAATAATTTGACCCGCGTGCAGGGTGACAATTTCATTATCATCCTGTTTATATTGCAGAGAACCTTTACAGATAACATTTAACTCATGTTCATAATGTCTATCCATAAAATTCAGTTTATCATCATGGTAACGTTCTGACCGCCACCACAGATATGAAGCATTAGCATGTAATGTTTTTTCTAATTGATCCATTTCAATGCCGGAAACCTAATTTTTTACTAATTTTTCTACTGCATCCACACAACGTTTTGCTGCACCATGATGCATAGAAATAACTTCTGTTGTTTTATCTGCCACATTTTTACAATTTTCCGGACTTCGCAGGAATTCCATCCAAATATTAGCCAACTCTTCAGCATTTTCAACCACAAAACCGATACCATTTTTTAATGCTATATCTGTTATATCGCGAAAATTATTCATATAAGGTCCGAATATCGCAGGTTTTCCCAGTCCTATTGGCTCTAAAATATTATGCCCACCGATATTTACCAGACTGCCACCCACAAATGCCGCGACACACATAGAATATGCCTTGGCTAATTCACCCAAAGTATCAAGAATTAATACCGCATCTTCCGGCACTATAAACCCTTCATTTATTCGGGTTTTACGAACTGCGGCAAATCCATGAGCCTTAATTAATTCCTCTATTTCCGCACCACGATGTATATGCCGTGGAGCGATTATCAACCGGGTATCTGGATAATTCTTTTTCACAATTCTATAGGCTTGCATTACAATTTCTTCTTCACCGGGGTGTGTTGACCCCGCCAGTAACACCTGCTCATCCCGTTTAATCCCCAGGTTATTTCTTAAAATAACTTCTTCACCTAATGTTACTGAAACCATCGCCTGGTCAAATTTAATATTGCCGGTGATTATAATTTTATCTGGTGATGCTCCTAAAGCGATAATTCTATTTGCATCTTCACTGGATTGCATACAAAAAACATCTATTCGCTTTGTCATAAAACGGTACAGCGATAATGCCATGCGGGCATTTCGAGAAGTGCTGTCAGAAATTCTGCCATTTACAATTATTATTTTACAGCCATATAACCTGGCAATAAACATTAAATTGGGCCATAATTCCGTTTCCATTAATACTAATAACCGGGGACGCAAGCGTGCAAATACTAACCATACCGAAAAAAAGAAGTCCAAAGGCATATAAAAAACAATACCTTTATTATCAACACCCTTTGTAGCCTCACCCATGCCACCATCTGTAAAAGCACTATGTGCCATCTGCCAATCCGGTAATAATTTTTGAATTACCGGCCATAATGCCCGGGCAGCAATAGTTTCACCTACCGATACAGCATGTAACCAAAATAACGGAACTTCTTTTGCGTTTAACCTTTTAGGAACAAACCCAAAGCGTTTCCATGTATCTTTTATAACGTTATGACGATTCATAGCATTAACCAGATACACGATAAGCAATATCGGAAATGAAATTAGAGACAACAAATTGTAGAGTATAAATGATATCATTAACGCGGTAAAGTATAGCACTTTCTACATTTTTTAACAAAATTAATATTGATTCCTAACAAAATATTTTAAAATTTTGTAATTTTCACTTATTGTTACCCTAATTATAATGAATTAGAAAGTTTGCAGTTTTCAGATATGGTCACTGAACCACTCGAAGTGACCTTTATAAAATAAGTGTGGAACCCTTCGATTTAATATTGATTATTTCGGTTAAAAATAAAAATATTTTCTCTAATGACTGCAGATATTTGATATAATAACTCCATGATTTTTAACCGTATAAAAAATATATTGCATTCCCCCGGAATATACCGATGTTTCACCACGTTAATATCAAAAAATTGCTCTAACAGACTGGTGACAGAGATAATTACACCTGCCGCGGAGAATTCTATACTGGATATAGGATGTGGACCGGCGGATATCGCGGCATTTTTACCGGTAAATGTGCATTACACAGGATTTGATATCAGCCAGAAATATATCGCGGCAGCAAAGGCGCGTTTTGGTAATCGTGGAAATTTCATCTGCGCACCGGTAAGTTCATTCTCTGTTGTTAACAGTTTTGACATTGTAATTGCAATTGGGGTGTTGCACCATTTGGATGATGATGAAGCTAAGCGATTATGCTCACTTGCTAAATTAGCTTTAAAACCGGGGGGCAAATTTATCACAATGGACGGTTGTTATGAAGATAATCAGCATCCAATAGCACATTGGTTATTAAAAAATGACCGGGGTGGATATGTTCGCAGAAAAGACGAATATCTTAAAATAGCAGAACTGAGCTTTCCGGATATTAAAGCAGATATATATCATGATATGTTAAAATTGCCATATTCACATTGCATTTTACATGGATCCAAAGATTAACCGTACAACTCGCCTTCAAAACCCCACAGGTGCCCCCTGGTAATTCTTACATCCGTAATGTCACCGGGTGCAAAGCTGTTATCACCTGCCACGGTAAATACTATCGTTTTATCATTTCTGGCTCTGCCAGTATATTGGTTTTCCGCGCGTCCGGTCGCTCCTTCTACCATAACTGATACTGTTTTGCCTACCTGGTTTTGGTTAATTTCTATACTGATATTGTTTTGCAATTCCACTAATTTTGTCATACGCGCGACTTTCACTTTATTATCTATCTGGTTTTCCATCAGTGCCGCCGGGGTGCCGGGACGTGATGAATAAACAAACATAAACTGTTGGTCTAATTTTAAACGCCGGTAAGTATCCAGCGATTTTTCATACATCTCTTCGGTTTCCCCCGGGAAACCTACGATAGTATCGCTGGTTACGCTGACATCATTTATTCTGTCACGTATTTTCGCCAGCGATTCTTCATAACGCGCAACGGTATAACCACGTTTCATCATCTTTAATAATTCATCATCACCAGCCTGTATAGGCATATGAAAATGTTCCATTACCTTTGGCATATTTGCAACGGCATCTATTATCCGGTCAGTTATTTCCAACGGATGATTTGTGGTAAATCTAATTCTTTTTAACAGTGGTATTTCATGAATCATCTCAAACAGGGTGACAATATCAAACTCGCGTCCGGCATCTCTGCCATATGCCAATACACTTTGCCCCAGCAATGTTACCTCGCGAATACCCGCATCAACTAACTTTTTAACTTCATCCGCAACAGATTGCGGGGTTCGGCTGGTGAATTTGCCACGGACAAAGGGAACAATACAATATGCGCAGTGGTAATTACATCCTTCAATAATATTTACGAATGCTTTTATTTCTCCCATGCGGGTAATTCGCGAATAATCTACCTCTTTTAATTCATCAGGTATTTCATCAATTGCCTGATCCAATTGTCGTTTGCCGGTTGTCAAAAAATCATCAATTAATTCCGGTAATCTGTGCAATCGGCGCGGTCCAACAATAATATCTACATATGGTGCGCGGCGGAATATCTCCTTACCTTCTTTTTGTGCCATACAACCGCAAACACCCAATATCATACCGGGTTTAGCCACTTTATACGGTCTCAATTCTCCCAACCGGCTATACACCTTATGTTCCGGTTTTTCCCGCACACAACATGTCTCCAGCAACACAACGTCGGCATCCGCGGGGTCTGGCACTTCGCTGTATCCCATAGCTTCTAATTGGCGCGCCGCAGCAGCCGCGTCCGCCACATTCATCTGGCAACCCCATACTTCAATATGATATTTTTTTTGCATTCATTTTTACCTGATAATAAAAACGCCCCCACTTCGCTTATAGTGAAGAGGAAGCGTTATACTTTTTCTCTACAACTTTATGCCATTACGCGTAAATAACCACGTTTCTGTCGTCGATTCTTTCGCGATGCAATGGGGTTATCCGCTGTATTAATGTACCGTATATACGGCATATTGGCAAGAATTCTATCTTCGTTCTCTATTGGATTATCCGGTGTGTTGGCATTTGCGGGTATTATCGGTAATGCTAATCTCATCTGCTCCTTTCCATTATTTTTGTAAATCTTCAATGCTATTACCTTTTCTTTCACTACTTTTTTAGCTATTACCACATTCGCTTTCTTTTTTACCACCATTAACACCGTGGGCAATTGCCGACCCGGGTTAATAATTATGCTTTTACCAATCGCCAATCCGGTGGATGGGCCGCCATCCAGTGTCATCGCCTCAGTACAACCGATTGCTTTCATAATTGCAGCTAATTTAGATAAATATATCGGCTTTGTCACCGCCAGCATTACTAACATATTGCCATCAATACCAATGGCAGTCCGTGACGCCGGTTGGAATAAATTGTTATGCCGGAAACCCTGGTCGCGTGGATATAAGTTGTATTTGCCATTTTCAACCAACCTTATTCCTCCCTGCATAACCATCTTGTAACCATACCAGGAATATTTCCATTTATACGGTATATCAATAATCTTTGCTTTGCCGTTTTTATCTATTACCAATGCGGAACCAATGAAACCATCAAACAAATATCTGCCATCAATAACCATATCACCCACCGGTAAACCATTTGCCATGCCGAAATATGGTCCGGTTATCTGTGCGATAGGTTTATAATCATGAATAAAATCTTTAAATAATTGCCGTTTTCCGGGGATACCCCATGCGAATGCCGGACGTACCTGCAAAGTCGTGTCAGTCATTCTGATATTTACAGTATGGACTTTTACCCCGGCAACCTTAATTGCGTCATAATATACCGATTTACCACCTGCCCATGCGAACGAGGATAATAAGATTATCATGACAGATAATTCATATATTCTTTTCATCTTAATCACCCCCTTTTTTATCATCCTTTACTATATTATATATTCCACAATTCATCACTACTTATGCAAAATTTGCCAAAAATCAGATTAAATTTACATTAAGTTAAAATGATTTGCTGTGATTAAAAACACATAATAACGGGTATAATAAATTGATAGGACATATAATTCTTCAGCAAATTAATTAAAAAATAACAGGAAAATATTAAATTTGGCAGAAATATTATATAAAGATTGAAGGGTAATTATTTAAGTTACACAGAGATGCACAGAGAAGACACAGAGATTCACTGAGAGTTTTATTAAAAAATATTAAGCCGTTAGCAACCAAATCCATACAAAAAAAGTCAGGATTTTTTACAAAGGTCACTGAGCCTGTCGAAGTGACCTTAAGCGAAAGTCCTGTTATTAAATTTTTGTTAGTAATTAAAAATATCTCATGTTTCTATTGGCATTAATTTTTTAATATTCCCTTTTTCGTGCCTTTCGTGTATTTCGTGGTTAAAAAATTCAAATCTGATGCAATAAAAACTCATAAATGGAGAAAACATGTCTATTGTCGCTGCTGAAAATTTACGCAAAACAATTGAAAATATTGTTGAATCTACCCCGATTACCGACATTCACACCCATCTGTATACGCCTTGTTTTGGTAATTTGTTGTTGTGGGGTATTGATGAGTTACTTACATACCACTATCTGGTGGCAGAAACTTTCCGGTGGAAAAACTTATCCTACGACGAATACTGGAAAATGACAAAACGCCAACAGGCAGATTTGATTTGGCAAACTCTATTCATCGAAAACAGTCCCATCAGCGAGGCGACCCGTGGAGTGCTGACCGTACTGGATAAACTGGGATTGGACACATCGACCCGCGACCTGGCAGCATACCGCGCATATTTCGACTCCATGACCTCTGCCGAATATATCGATAAAGTATTTGAGGTATCAAATGTAGACCGACTGGTGATGACCAATAACCCGTTTGACCCGGAAGAACGCCCGATATGGTTTGACGGATACCAGGCCGACCCGCGTTTCATGGCGGCTTTGCGCATAGACAATTTGTTACTCGACTGGCCAAACGCCCACAAATCTCTGCAGGAATGGGGTTACACGGTGACGGTTGAACTAAATGATACTACTCTGGCAGAAGTGCGCAGATTTCTCGCAGAATGGATTGTTAGGCAAAACGCGCTATATATGGCGGCTTCCCTACCACCTACATTCGCCATGCCCGATAACTCACCATGCGGAATATTAATAGAACAGGCGGTATTGCCGGTAAGCCGGGAAACAAACAAGCCGTTTGCCATGATGATTGGCGTGAAGAAACTTATAAACCCCAACCTGAAATTAGCCGGTGATGGCGTCGGCCTGTCGCAAATAGAGTCTGTCGAATACCTGTGTGCCAAATACCCGCAAAACAAGTTTCTTGTCACAATGTTGCAACGCGAAAATCAGCACAGTCTCAATGTGGCAGCACGCAAGTTCCGCAACCTGATGGTATTCGGTTGCTGGTGGTTCCTGAATATCCCGTCATTAATTGAAGAAATGACCCGCATGCGCCTGGAACTTTTAGGAACCGCAGTAATCCCTCAACATTCCGACGCCCGCGTATTGGACCAGTTAATTTACAAATGGGACCATAGCCGAAAAATAATTGCCAATGTGCTGTATGACAAATACACCGACCTGATGGAAACCGGATGGCAGGTAACCGAAAGAGAATTGGCAAGAGATATAAAAAAACTATTTTCAGGCAACTTCTATGAGTTTTTAGAGAAAGAACTTTAGTAGTCGAGTAGAGAGCTCCATACTTTTGTTGCACCGATGGCTCTGATTACCGGAC
>CAZNLA010000128.1:0-11959 GCA_964573385.1 uncultured bacterium | reverse complement strand
AGTTCCGCCTAAAATCCTGACTTTTTTTGTGCGGATTTGGTTGCTAACGGCCTAAAACAGTTAATTCCATAGCCCACGGCAACGCCGCTGGGAAAGTTTGCTGTTGATGATATGATGTCTGTTTAAATAATCAAAACCTTCATTTTATATTCCCCTCCTTGGCAAGAAGGGGTGGCCGAAGGACGGGGTGGTTTTCGTCTACCACAAACCTGCAACCTGAAAATTTTTAAAAATAGTTTTTTCAATTGACTGTAAAAATTAAAAATTCACTCTTCACACATCAATCTTCATCCTTCATTAGCCGGGCTCCCGCCCAGATCCAAACAGTGACCGAATTTGAAAGGATATCTTTCTATTGCAATGCCAATAATTTTTTAATTTTTAATCTAAATACCTTTCTGTATAATTTATTAATTTACAAATAATTTATAAATAGAAAACCGAAAAATACTTGTTTATATTGTAAAATATATGGTATAATTGCAATTATTTGCAAAGTCTTAGTACCGGGAGCATGAAAATGATGAAAAAAGATAAAATTGCGCAGTCATTAAAAGATATCGAATCATTGTCGGGTGCGGAAATGCGGCAAATGCTCTTTGACCTTCGCGAATATCAAATTGAGTTAGAAAAAGAAAATGATGAATTGCGCAATAATCAATTGGAAGATAAATTAAATAAGTTATCTGCCCATATAAATTTGGCTCAACGTATATCTAAAACCGGCAGTTTTGAATATAACATTATAAAAGATGAAGTTATCTGGTCAGATGAAATGTTTCGAATTTTTGGAATGCAACCCAAATCCACACCTTTAACATATGAAGAAGTCAATGCCAGGATTCATCCTGATGACAGGGAATTGCATTATGAACAAACTCAAAAAATTATCAGCACCGGAAGTTACAATTTCAAGCATCGATTAGTTTGGGATGATGGTACTATTCATACAATTTTAGGAATTGCTGAAATGCAATTTGATGAGAATAATAATCCAGTGGTTATGTTAGGTACAGCACAGGAAATTACTGATCGCAAGTTTCAGGAAGACGAACAGCTATTGACTACTAATTTGATAACAAAACTTAATATTTCCCATGATTTTCGCTATATAATGTCTGAAATAACTTCATCCCTTCAAAAATTGTCTGGATGCGAGGCGGTTGGTATACGACTTAAAAGTGGCAATGATTATCCATATTATGAGACACGTGGTTTTCCGTCAGAGTTTATTGAAATGGAAAATCATCTTTGTGCTTACGATACTGATGGCAATATGTTATGTGATGATAAAGGTAATCCCTTAATTGAATGTATGTGTGGCAACATTATATGTAGTCGATTTGATATTACAAAACCTTTTTTTACAACATATGGCAGTTTCTGGTCGAATAACACCACCGCATTACTTGCCAATACTACTGACGAAGACCGGCAGGCACGAACACGTAATCGTTGTAATGGTGAAGGATATGAATCTGTCGCACTTATCCCATTACGTGCGGGTAATAATGTTTTTGGTTTACTGCAATTTAACGACCATCGTACAGATCGATTTACCCCGGATTTAATTTCACATTTTGAACATATAGCAGATACTCTTGCATTATCGTTGTCTCAACGACAAACAGAGGAAGATTTAAAAATAAATGAAGACAGATTGAATTTTTATATAGACAATTCACCGATGGCTGTTATTGAATGGGATGCAGATTTTGTAGTTACAAGATGGACTGGTGAAGCAGAGAAAATATTTGGGTGGAGTCAGGAAGAAACTGTTGGAAAATCGATTATAAATTTAGAAATGATTTATGAAGACGATATTTCTATTGTTCAAAATACCATGGATAAACTTACCTGTGGCGAGTCAAAATATGTTGTTTTAAGCAATCGCAATTACACTAAAGATAAACGAATAATTTATTGTGAATGGTATAACACCATATTGCTGAATTCACAGGGTAAAATGATTTCTGTAATGTCGCAGGTACTGGATGTGACTGAGCGTAAACACGCGTCGGAATTATTACAGCAAAGTGAATCCAGGTTGCGGCTATTTATTAAAAATGCGCCAACAGCAATCGCAATGTTTGATAATAATATGCGGTACCTGGTAACAAGTAATAGCTGGTTAACTGATTATAAACTTGGTGAAAAGAATATTATTGGGTTGTCTCATTATGAAGTATTTCCGGAAATATCCGATGAATGGAAAGCAGTTCATCAACGTGGATTAGCTGGCGAGATAATTAAAAAAAATGAGGATAGTTTTTTACGGATTGATGGCACCTTGCAATGGCTTCGGTGGGAAGTACGTCCCTGGTATATTGATGGAAATAATATTGGTGGGATGATTTTATTCACTGAAGATATCACAGAGCGAAAGAAAACTGAAAATGATTTGCGCAAAAGTGAAGAAAAGTTCCGGCTAATTTCCCAATTATCGCCAGTCGGCATCTATATGACCACACCAGAAGGTGAATGCCAATATGCTAATGAGTGCTGGTGCAAAATGGCAGGATTAACATTAAATGAAACCATGGGTATGGGTTGGATTAACGGAATTCATCCGGATGACAGAGAGATGGTATTTAATAACTGGCAGAAGATGGTTGAATCGCGGGGACAATGGGGGAACGAATATAGATTTATGGATAAAACAGGTAAAACAACATGGGTGTATGGGGTAGCAACATCACAAGAGGATGTTGAAGGAAATATTATCGGTTATATTGGGGTGAATATTGATATTACAGAACGTAAATTAACAGATGATATCTTACGCGTAAGTGAAGAACGACACCGCACCATTATTCAAACAGCATTAAGTGGTTTTTGGACGGTAGATATGCAGGGACGTTTAATAGAAGTAAATAATTCATATTGTAAAATGAGTGGATACAATACACAGGAATTATTGTCCATGCATATTAATGATGTTGAATTAATAGAAAATGAAAAAGATACAAAAGCCCATATAGAAAAGGTTATAGAAAATGGCAGTGATCGTTTTGAATCCCGGCATCGTCGCAAAGATGGTACTGTTTTTGATGTTGAAGTAAGTGCCCAATACCAACCGGATAATAAAAAAATAGTTGCGTTTTTACGTGATAGAACCGAACGTAAGAAAAATGAACTGTCTTTAAGAGAAAGTGAAGAGTTTCTTAAAAAAATATTTACAACCGTACCGGACCCAATTACAATTGTCCGAATTACAGATAATATATGTATTCAGGTTAATGATGGTTTTACAAATCTGCTTGGTTGGGAAAAAGAAGAAATTGTTGGTAAAACTCACCATGATTTAAACCTGTGGGTGGACAGAAATGCCCGTATTAAAATGATTGAGATATTAACAAGAGATGGACATGTTGATAATATTGAGGCTAATTTCAGGTGCAAAGATGGCAGGATAATAACCGGACTTTTTTCTGCAAAACTTTTAACCATAAATGGTATTCCATGCCTTTTAAGTGTGACCCGGGATATTACTGAACGCAAGCAGGCAGAGGAAGCACTGCGGGAGAGTGAGGAAAAATACCGGGGATTAATTGAGGCAACCAGCACAGGATTTTTAATTTTAGACAAAGATGGAAAAGTTATTGACGCAAACAAATATTATATCGCGCTTACCGGGCATGATAATATAGAAGATATCTACGGACACAGAGTAGATGAATGGACAGCACCATATGATATTGAGAGAAATCACCAGGAAATACAGAAATGCATGACACAGGGATTTGTAAAAAATTTGGAAATTGATTATATAAGCAAAAACGGGAAAGTAACTCCTGTTGAAATAAATGCCAGAATAGTGGGAAAAGGTGATACTGTTAAAATAATGTCATTATGCCGCGATATTACCCAACGCAGACAGGCAAGTAATAGAATTGAAAAAATCAGTAAACATTACCAGGCTTTAATTGAAAACGCGCCGGATGGTGTGGTGTTGTTAAATGATAAAATGGAGTTTACCTTCATTAGTCCATCTGCTGAAAGAATCTTTGGGTATTCCGGATTGAATGACTTAACCGGAAATCTGAATGATTATACCCATCCGGATGATTTTAAAATTATATTGCCGGAGTTACAAAAGCTTTTGGATGACCCGACATATATACCCATTTTGCAATACCGTTTTTTAGATAAAAATGGTGAATGGAAATGGATAGAATCTACATTCAGCAACCAGTTAAGTGACCCCAATGTAGAATCAATAGTAATAAATTTCCGAGATATAGACGACCGAAAACATATTGAAGAAGTGCAGGCATTTTTGGCTAAAACCAGTAGTGGTGATACCGGAGAATCATTTTTTAATTTACTGACACGTTTCCTTGCGGATAATTTAGGGATGGATTATATTTGCATTGACCGTCTGGAAAATGATGGTTTATTTGCGCAAACGGTCAGCGTCTGGTCAAATGGTGTTTTTGAAGATAATGTGAGATATACATTAAAAGATACACCATGTGGCGATGTTGCAGGTAAAAATATTTGCATTTTTCCTGACAGTGTATGCCAATTATTTCCACAGGACGAAGTATTGAAAGTTCTAAAAGCAGAAAGTTACGCAGGGGTTACAATATGGGATCATAATGGCAGACCAACAGGTTTGATAGCGATAATCAGCAGTAAACCGATGGTAAATCATTCGCTAATAGAAACTATTTTGAAATTAGTGGCTATAAGAGCAGCTGCGGAAATGCAAAGATTAGATGCTGAAGAAGAAAAAACAAAACTTGAAGCACAATTACAACAATCTCAAAAAATGGAATCAGTCGGTCGGTTAGCAGGGGGTGTTGCCCATGATTTTAATAATATGCTGGGAGTTATTATTGGTCACGCGGAAATGGCGCTTGAATATGCTGATGGTGACCAGTCAATAAATGCCAGTCTGGTTGAAATCCGCAAAGCCGCCGAACATTCCGCAGATTTAACCCGGCAATTGTTGGCATATGCCCGCAAACAGACTGTTGTCCCCAAAATAGTTAATTTAAATGAAGCATTGCCCGGTATGCTTAAAATGCTGGAACGCCTGATAGGTGAAGATATCGATTTGATTTGGTGTCCGGGAAAAGAATTATGGCAAATTAAAATGGACCCATCGCAAATTGATCAAATCCTGACCAACCTGTGTGTTAATGCGCGTAACGCAATTACAACCAATGGTAAAATAGTTATAGAAACACGAAATATTGAGTTTGATATTGATTATTGTATTGCCAATACAAGATATTTCCCCGGTGAATATGTTCGGATTACTTTCACCGATAATGGTTGCGGTATGGAAGAAGCAGTATTGAAAAATATTTTCGAACCATTTTTTACTACCCGGGGTGTGGGCGAGGGAACCGGGTTGGGATTGGCGACTGTATATGGCGCGATAAAACAGAATAACGGCTTTATTACGGTTGATAGCGAACCCGGTGTGGGAACAACATTTAATATTTATATTCCCCGTTATATCAACAAATCCGAACAATCTGTTAATGAAAAAACGACGCCACCAGTCAAGCGTGGACAGGAAACCATTCTGCTGGTTGAAGATGAAGAAGCTATTTTAAAATTAATCAGAGCAATGTTGGAACGCCTTGGTTATAATGTATTGACTGCCATTGCACCCGGAGAGGCTATAAGAATTGCTGAAAATTATAATGGACCAATACATTTGCTGATTTCCGACGTTGTAATGCCAGAGATGAATGGCCGCGACCTGGCGAAAAATTTATTATCGATATATCCACATATAAAACGCATTTTCATGTCCGGATACACCGCAGATGTGATTGCAAGCCATGGAATTCTGGATGACGGCATATATTTTATCCAGAAACCATTCACAATAAAAGATATTGCTGCCCGGGTGAGATGTGTATTGGATGAATGAACTTTGATTGCCAAAAGAAACTCTGGAGTTGTACGGAATGCCGTCCCCGGCATTCCGTTGTAACAACAGGCGGGCCGCCTGTTTTACGTTTTTATGTATTCTGTCTAATTCTCCAATGATTCCCGAATTATATTTGATAAATCTTTCAATGAAAACGGTTTTTGCAGGAAATGTATGCCTTTGTCCAATACCCCATGATGTGCAATTATATCGGCGGTATATCCGGACATAAATAACCTGCTGATATTCGGGTAAAACATTATTATGTTCAATGCCAGGTCGCGACCGTTCATTTCCGGCATAATTACATCGGTCATTAACAAATTAATATCACCATCGTATTCTTCTGCTATTCTTATTGCTTCCCCCGGGGTTGCTGCCGGCAATACGTTATATCCCAGACGTTGCAACATTGTCGTTGTCAGGGTAAGGATTGGCACTTCATCCTCGACCAGCAGAATAGTTTCTTTGCCTTGTTTATTTAATTTTTCTGCTTCATTTTGCTGTGATTTTCCGGTTTTCCCCTGATACCGGGGCAGATAAATGGCGAATGTAGTTCCTTTTCCTAATTCGCTGTTAACATTAATAAATCCGTTATTTTGTTTAATAACGCCGTATACCGTAGCCAGTCCTAACCCGGTGCCTTTGCCAATACCTTTTGTAGTGAAAAATGGTTCAAAGAGTTGTGTCATGGTCTCTTTGTCCATGCCACAACCGTTATCACTGATGGTAAGCACCATATAATCACCGGGGATAAAGTCCGGATGGTTTGTACAGAAAAAATCATCAATGGTACTATTTTTCGATTCTATGGTTATTCTGCCAATTCCGGAGATTGCGTCACGGGCATTTACACACAGGTTTGCCATAATCTGGTCTATCTGTGACGGGTCAATTTTAACCGGCCATAATCCTTCTTCAGGTACCCATTCCAGTTCTATATCTTCGCCTATCAGGCGTTTCAGCATCTTTATCATTCCTGCAACAGTATCATTTAAATCTAATACCCGTGGTGCTACTGTCTGTTTGCGGGCAAATGCCAGCAATTGTCGAGTCAGGTCGGCGGACCGTTCCGCGGCTTTGCAAATTTCCACCAGGCTTTCACGAATTGGGTCATTTTCCGCAGTTTCCATCATGGCGATATCTGCGTTACCCAAAATTGCCTGCAGCATATTATTAAAGTCATGCGCCACACCACCGGCAAGACGACCAACAGATTCCATTTTTTGTGCTTGCTGTAACTGCGATTCCAGTCTTAATTTTTCTTCTTCCGCGTGTCTGGTATCAGTAATATCCAACATGCTGATAATAAGATTTTTCTTTCCCTGCTTATCAACATAATGGGTCATATATTTTTCTAACAGACGTTTCTCACCATCTGCCCGAATAATGTAAAACTCATAATGATGCTGATATTCTTTGCCTGCAACAAATTGCATAAAGTTGCCTGCGACAAACTCGACAGATTCAGGGGCAACAAATGCGATAAATGAATCGGTGCTCATTATTTGCTCGCGACTGTAACAGCTAATTTCCAGCATAATGTTATTAATATATACGATTTTCGCGTTTTCATCGACAATACAAATGGCACTATGTGAATATTCTGATATCGCCCGGAAGCGTTCTTCGCTGATTACCATTGCATCTTCGGCATGTTTGCGTTCTGTTATATCAATGAAAGAACATACCACCTGAAATACTGTCCCGTCGGGATTCAGTTGTGGTTCCGCGTCTACCAATAGCCAAACACGGTCGCCAATCAATGGCCGATACACCCCCATGATAGCATCATGAACCGGCAAACCGGTTGCGATTGCCTGTGGAACGGGGTGAGTATGTCCGGGGAAAGGTGAACCATCTTCATGAATAACATTCCAATCCGGATCAAATGAAGTTTTACCCAGCAATTGATCCTCAGTTAGTCCCAATAGTTCAAGTGCTTTGGGGTTACTTAAGATTATTTCTGCTTTCTGGTTTTGTAATATAACCCCTACCTGCATATCCCAAACCAGATTTCTGAACTTTGCCTCGCTTTCAAATAATGCTTTTTCTGCTTTTTTGCGTTCGGTTATATCACGAATGACAAAAACTATATTTGTCGGTTTCCCATCTGCATCGCGGATAAATTCGCTGTTTGATTCAATGTTAAGGGTGCTTCCGTCTGCACGCAAACCAAGATATTCATTAGGGCCGGTATTTATCCCGTTTAATTTTAATTTCAGGTTCATCATTGAACGATCTCTATCCTGAGGTGTAACAAAATCAGTAATTAATTTTCCTATGCCATCTTCTTCGGCACCATATCCGAACATAGATACCGCCCGTGGTGAAGTCATTAAAATTGTACCTGTCATATCGGTAATGGTAATATCATCCGGTGACGCATCAAGTATAGAACGGTATCGTGCTTCGCTTTGTTGTAATGCTTCCTCAATACGTTTTCTTTCGGTTATATCAGTAGTCACTATAACAACCCCGTTATCCGGCATTGGAACAGCACTGACAGATGTCCAGACAATTTCTCCATTTTCTTTAACTACACCGGTTACTTCATTCATAACCATTCTTTTTTCGTTAAACGCGATATGACTGGCATATTCGTTTGCAGGTTTAATTGACCCGTTATTTCGCAGGTATTTTCTATTATTATATTTCCCTTCAATAAAATCGTTATGGGAGATATCAAGAATCTGTTCTAACACTGGATTCATCTCCAGAATCTTGTAATTGCTGTCAAGGATACTGACACCAGTTGGTAAAATAGAGAAGATAGCGCGTAACTTTTCTTCATTTTCTTTTATTAAAATTTCTGCTTGTTTTCTGTCGGTAGTATCAATGAATGCTGTAACAAAATGGTCGGGTTTATATTGGTATGCCACACAATCGTACCAGCGTTTATTGGATTCAAAATATTGTTCAAGGCGAATTGACTCCCCGGTTTTTGCGACATTGGCATATGTGCCAATCCAGTCAAATTTATGATTTTCAATACCGGGAAACGCCTGAGTTACGGTTAAACCGCGTGGGTCTACCCCGGTTAATTCAATGTAACTTTTATTTGCGTCTATGAAGTAATAATCTATTGGCTTTTCATCAGCATTATAAATCATTTTATGATATGCCACACCGATAGGACCTTGTTCAAACAATGCGCGGAATTTCCATTCCGCTTCTAATAACGCTTCTTCCGCTATTTTACGGTCTGTTATATCCATGGCAGTGCCGTAAAAACCGATTACCTTGCCGGTATCATCGTCTCTAAATGGTACTGCGCTTGATGTG
This sequence comes from uncultured bacterium, assembly GCA_964573385.1. Taxonomy (GTDB): domain Bacteria; phylum Armatimonadota; class Hebobacteria; order CAIYQO01; family CAIYQO01; genus JBAXQQ01. The sequence continues at coordinate 2,781 of CAZNLA010000128.1, read as the reverse complement.
TGCCAACGCCAGGTGCCATCAATATGATGAATACGGTATTCAATGCCGGATTGTCGTTGTCCGGACTCTATAACTTTTTGTAACCATGCCAAAGATTTGGGAATATCATCCGGATGCATAAAATCTTTAAACGATTTACCGATTACATCAGACACCGGGTTGCCGATAATAACTGTCCAGGATGGTGACACGAAGGTTAAAATTCCATCTGCTGTGATGGTATATATTATATCGTGACTGTTTTCTATTAAAAATCGGTATTGTTCTTCACTGTTCTTCAGGGCATCTTCTGTCTGTTTATTTTCAGTAATATCCCGAAATGTTGTGACAAATTTATTATCTTTAAATGGTGACGTTGAAATACTGAAGACCCTGTTTGTCTTTGGGGTAATTATCTCTGTATGTTGTGTTTTAGTTACATTTTCATGATTTAACCAGAAATCTTTAATTACATCTGAATCCATTTTATATAACTCAGTGGCAAAACTGCCGATTACATTATCATCTTCTACAAAATGAGTAACCTGATAATAAGCGTCGTTTACTTCCAAAATTCTATAATCTATCATCTCGCCGTCGTCATTAAAAATCATTTCATTTAATGATACACCTTCTGATAATGTATCGACGATGACTTTCTTCCTGTCTTCACTTTCTTTTTTCTTCAATTCCGCCTGTTTACGCTCAGTAATGTCTCTTACAACATGTATCAAACCAACACAATTATTATCAGTATCTAACCGTGGTATTGCCCGTATTTCCAGATATTTATTTAAATGTGGTTCATATATTTCATTTGTACATGGTTGTAATGTGTCCAGACTTTTACAACTGGGGCAACAGTCAGGTGGTTTTTGCAACCCATGGTAACAGGAAAAGCATTTTAAATCAGATATACTGCCGGATGGTTTTATAGAAAACATTTGCCGGGCACTTTTATTCGCTTTTATGATATTAAAGTTTCTATCATGGATGGTTACCATATCGGTAAGGCTATCAAATGTATTTTCCCAGTCATCTTTTGCCTGCACCAATGCTTCATCTGTTTTTTTGCGCAGGTGTATATTTAATAGCATTTTCGCGAATACTGTCAGTAATTTTAACTCTGTGTCAGAATAGATATGATGTGCTTTAACCGAATCAAAACCGACAAAACCAATACAGTCATCAATGTTCATTAATGGTACTGTCAATAAACTTTTTATATCCTGTTCCATCAATGTTTCCCGTCCATATCCCTCCGGTAAGGCATTTACATCAGGTATAAAAATGGATTCACCTTTAAGATGTTTTTTTAACCATTCTTCTATCACTGACAATGGTACCGCCTGCAATTCATTTATCTGTGGTTCTATACCATCTGCGCACCATTCATGGGTGTTTATGCAAATCTGTTTATTAAAATCATAATCAAATATATATGCCCTGTCTGCATTTACAAAAATTGCCATATCACGCAGGTAACCATCTATATTGGATTCAATAACATTTGTTGGCAGATTAATTGATGTTGTGGAAATATTAATTAACAATTGTTGAAATTGATTCTGTTTTTCTAACTCAAGCTGATAATCCTGCATTTGTTGCATTATTTTTTGCATTTCTGACGACGATGTTTCATCATGCTTATTCATATTTTTATCCGACATATTAAATTTCCTCACAGTTATTATTAAAACTGACAATGGCGTTATTCATAAATCTATACAGCGAAAAATATTGAAATATTATACCATGGTATTGTAAAATATTGCAAAAATATTTTAGATATTGTAAATAATTTATTTCGCTAATCGTATAAATGCGTCTTCCAGGGTTGGTGGTACGCGTTTAATAATGCTATTTTCGTTTAAGATATTTCTGATAGATTCTTCCGCAATATCAATGTCTGATGTTGACACATGCAATTTATCACCAAATATTTGTACGTCCAATATCTCCGGCAATGCTAATATTTGGGTTGATAATCCCCGTGGGTTATCCGCAGTTATCTCCAACAGATAATTTCCTGCTTCATTTTTTAATTCATCCGGGGTTCCTATTTTTACAATAGTTCCTTTATTAATGAATGCTATTCTGTTGCATCTCTCCGCCTCATCCATATATGGGGTGGAAATAATTATTGTCACCCCTTTTGCCGGCAGGCTATATAATATTTTCCATAATTCCCGCCGTGATATCGGGTCAACACCGGTTGTTGGTTCGTCTAACAACAATAATTGTGGTGAATGTATTAATGTACAGGATAACGCGAGTTTTTGTTTCATTCCACCGGATAAATTCCTGGCTAATCGCTTGCGAAAAGGTTCAAGCCGACTGAATTCCAGCAGCTCACTCTCTGCGATAATTCTTTCTTTAGTTGGTATTCCATATAAATTAGCTGTAAATAACAAATTTTCCTCAATGGTCAGGTCACCATAAAGGCTAAACCGTTGTGGCATATAACCGAGGGTATTTTTAACTTCATCGACTGTTTTTCCGGTTATCTGTATATCTCCACTGGTTGGCGGCATAATGCCTGCCAGCATGCGCATCATGGTAGTTTTACCGGCACCGTCCGGACCTAACAACCCGAAAATTTCGCCGCGATTAATGGAAAGCGCGACATCATTAACAGCAACAAGATTATCGAATTTCTTAATTAAATTGGATATATTTACTATACAATCTGTCATTGGAAAAATAATACCATATTGACGGATTGATGTACAAAAATAGATATCTTGACAGGACTTTCGCTTTCAAAGAGAAATTTGCTTAAAAATGGTCGCTTCGACAGGC
>CAZNLA010000127.1:0-12000 GCA_964573385.1 uncultured bacterium | reverse complement strand
ATTGTTGTTATTCAATGTTGGTGCGCAAGTTGCTTTGTGGACAATAACAGTTTGGACACTACGGGGTGGAAAATTTGATAAAAATACCATTACCGGATTATTGAAAAACCCGGGATTAATAGCAGCGATTACCAGTATTCTTTTAGTAATTTATGTACCAGGAATTAAGAATATTGATATAATTTCACAATCATCATCAAATTTAATATCACAAATAATCGGAATTCCGTTTTTAGGAATGTCAATGATAGGGTCGTTAACAATACCATTATCGCTAATTGTCATCGGGGCGCAATTAGGTGGTATAGTTATACGCACTTCTTCAGATAACCGTCCATTAATCGGCACTGTAATATGTCGTTTAATCCTTGCACCACTCATATTTTGGCTGTGTATTATTTTTTTTCCAGGTTTAGACTTAATGGTAAAAACAATTGGATTTATAATTATGGCCATGCCATGTGCCGTAAGCAGTAGTATGTTCACCGAGAGATATGCCGGTGATACCGACCTTGCTTCGCGGGCTATTCTGGTAACCACTGTAATAAGTGTTATTACTGTCCCGGGTTTATATTATATTTTTCAGCAATGCGCAGGATATAAATAATATGCAAAATCTATTAACCACAAAATATACAAATATCGATAAAGTCGAATATTATGACGAAATAACGTCAACTAATGACCGTGCACTTGAGATGTTACGTGCAGGTTTTTATGGTACCGCCATAATTGCTGCTGGCAACCAGACCCAGGGACGTGGCAGACGTGGTGCAACATGGCATAGTTGGGCCGGTAACAGCGTTATTTTCAGTTATCTGCATACATTTGCTAAATTACCACCACCGTCTCACCTTGCCATTATCAGCGGTGTCGTGGTGGCAAATGGTATTAGAAGTTGTAATGTTGAACCACAAATAAAATGGCCTAATGATTTAATGGCTAATAACGCTAAAATTGGTGGTATTTTAATTGAAACACATGGGAACTCGGTTGTCATTGGGGTCGGTGTTAATATCTCCGTAGATAACAGTGATTTTATAGCGGTAGATCTACCAAACGCGTCTTCATTAAAACAAAACTCATCTTTGGACCACGATTATACCAGTTGCCTGTTTAATATTTTGGATGATGTTATATCCGGAATCGCAAAATATGATTCTGAAGGAATAAACAAGTTTTTAGTACCATGGAATAAATATAACTGGTTGTGCAAACGTAATGTAAGGGTAACCGGTCCATTTGGAATAGCCGAAGGTAATGGATTGTTTATAACCGGCAAATTAATGTTTGATGTCTTCACAGAACAAGGTGTTATTGCTATGCCTATTGGCAGTAAGGTAGAGGTGCTGTAAATGAAGGTTTGCGGTGGAGAATTTCGAGGTCGCACTATTTTAACCCCGCGTGGGGACAGGACACGACCAACCAGTGGCATGGTGAGAGAAGCATTATCAAATGTTTTAATGAACGATATATCAGGTGCGAGAGTTGCGGATTTTTTTGCCGGCAGTGGCAGTTTAGGAATTGAGTTAATGAGTCGCGGTGCGGATTTCTGTTATTACATAGAAATAAATAGGAAAGTATCGGCCATCTTAACTGAAAACCTGCGTACTTTCGGTATCATGGAAAAAAGCAAACTTATATCTGCCCCGGCAGATAAAGTAGTGGCAAATTGGCAGGATTCCAGTTGTGATATTATATTTTTGGATCCACCATTCGCTAAACTCGATGAATATTTAATGGTTCTTAATGCATTATCCGATTCTAAAATTTCAACAGCAGACAGTATCATCATCGCTCAACATGACTCCAGACTGATACTGCCTGATGAAATAGGTAAACTGCGCCATACACGCCTACAAAAAATGGGTGATAATTGTCTTAGTTACTATTGCCTGGCGCCGGTGTAACCACTGGTTTTGGCGTAACAATAGGTTTGACAGTAGATGCGAATGGTTTTTCTTCATAAGTTTTTAAATCAGAAGATTCATCTTTGCCACCCATTAACCTTACCACACCCTTTTCTCCAGGCAAAATATCAAAGGTTTGCGGCGGTATCTGGTCACTGTTATTTACCACACTATCATACAACACATCAGATGCTGCGCCATTAATTTGCTTTTCTATACGAATATAAACCGTATCTGTTGCCCCCTGGTCTTCTAGTATTTCATTAATGGTAACAGAAGGTTTATAATCAAAAGTTTTAGCTCCACTCCCTGTAGATGTATATAATGTTACCGTCTGATTAACCTGTACCGGCATTCCTTCCGCAGGATCTATTCTGACAACGTTTCCAGGGGCAACATCAGCAGAAAATTCGCTATTCACCTTGATATTTTTAATTTTAGCTTTTCTTAACTCACGTTTCGCGGCATCAAGTGACATACCACTGACAGCAGGAATAGTCAGCATTACCGGGCCATTACTTACCCAAACGGTTACAACCGATGATGACGCTACTTCCATACCTTGCATTGGTTCAACTTTTATTACTTCACCTGCTGGTTTATCACTGTCTATCTGTTTAACCAGTGGGGATAAGCGTATGCTGATTAACGCATTACGGGCATCATCTATGCCTGACCCGATAATAGGTGGAACTTTAACAGTCTGATTAACAACAGGTCTTTGTGGATTAATAAAATCAGAATCTTTTAATAAATAAACCCCATACCCAACAATGGCAGCTAACACTACAACAAGTAATATTATTGCTGCTGATGACATGCCATTTCCTTTATTTTCAGCTTTTCTTCGTTCCGGTGGAGTTGGTGCATTTACAGGAGATGCTTCATTTTTTTTACCTAACACCACTGTGGCGTCATTCGGTATTTGCGTTGGTGCCCTGTTTATTATAATTGTTTTGTCGGTATCCGCGGTATTCAAAATTTGTTGTATCGCAAATCGTAATTCCGCGGCGGTATTAAATCTATCTTTCGGGTCTTTAGCCAGGCACTTCATCACCAGATTATCAACATTTACAGGTAAATCTACTTTAATAGTCCGCATTGATTTCGGTTGGTCATAAATTTGTTTATGTGCCACTGCCAGAGCGTTTTCACCATCAAATACCGTTTGTCCGGTAAAACATTCATACAACACAGCACCAAGAGAATAAATATCTGATGCCGGGGTAGTCTGTTCACCTTTTGCCTGTTCCGGAGATATGTAATGTACTGACCCCATTATTACGCCGGTATCATCGTTATCAGTAGTTGCTTTGGCAATGCCAAAATCTGTTATTTTAATTTTTCCGTCAAAGTTCACCAAAATATTATGTGGTTTTATATCACGATGTATTAATCCTGCGCGGTGGGCCGCGTCAATAGCGGATGCGGCTTGCATGCCCATTAATAACCCGTCATGAATATTGCATGGGCCATCACGCCGTATCTTTGCCTTTAAATCCAATCCTTGAATAAACTCCATCACAATATAACTAATTCCCTGGTATTCACCGGTATCATAAACACCGGCAATATTATCATGGCTAAGTTTCGCTGCAATTTGTGCTTCTTTGCGAAATTTATCTACAAACTGGGTATCACTGGAATATTGTTCACGAAGGATTTTTACTGCAACCGGCCTGTTTAACAATGTATCAACACCGCGCCATGTTGTTGCCATCCCGCCTTCGCCAACTTTTTCTTCTAATCGATATCTGCCATTAATTACATATTCTGCCATTTTATTCACCTGTTTGCATAATAATATTCTGCGAACTCACCATCACGGGCAAACTGCTCTGCTTCATCTATAGTTTCCATAACTTCATTCAACATTAATTTATAATCATCTTCATTTAATTCACCATTTGCGATTAAACTATTTTTAAACCGTTCAACCGGGTCGCGCATTGCCCATTCTGCTTCTTCTTCTCTGGTGCGGTATACACACTGGTCACCACGGGAATGTCCACCAATTCTATATGTCTTAGCTTCTATTAATACCGGGCCTTTTCCTTCTGCCGCAATTTCTCGCGCATTCACCACTGCATTGTATATCGCCAATACATCGTTTCCATCCACCATGACAGCAGTAATGTCATAACCACACGCGCGATGCACAATATCTTCAACACCAATCATATCTTTTGTGGGTGAACTCATTGCGTAACAGTTGTTCTCGCAGAACAAAATTAACGGTAGCGACCAGATTGATGACATATTTAAGGTTTCATGAAAAGTACCCTGATTGCTGGCGCCATCGCCAAAAAACGCTAACGCAACCTGGCCGGATTTGCGATATTTCGCGCTGAAAGCCGCCCCGGCAGCAACCGGCATCATACCACCGGTTATACCATTCATCCCTAAAAAACCTAAAGAAAAATCTGCCATATGCTGGGTTCCACCCAATCCTCTGGAATACCCGTCTGCTTTACCGAATAATTCTGCCATTATTTTACGCGGTTCAGCACCCCTGGCAATAAAATGTCCATGGCCACGATGATTACTGGCAACATAATCACCCGGTTGTAGCGCGAAACCAGCCCCTACCGCCGTCGCCTCCTGACCCATTGCCAGGTGTGATGTACCCTTTAATTCGCCGGCAGCAAATAATTTATCAACTCTCATCTCAAAATGATGAATTATCATCATTCGTCTTAACATTTCTATATGAATCATAATCACCCCGTAATTGTACAATAAGATTATGTATAATTGGACACATAAGGTCAATAAAAAAAGCGACTTTTCAGCCGCTTATTGAAAAAATATTTTAATATTCATTACCTGGTGCGTAAATTATGCGATTTATCAGGTGTATTTACATAAAAATTACTAAAAGATTGTCGGCAATGTTGCATAATATTATCGAACGCGTATGACAACCATAACATCTCCATTATCAGTAATATCGCAAAAGCAAACCATGCGATGCCCATAAATAACGGATGACTAACCTGATGACCCGGCAAATTGCGAAAGACTATCATAACCGTAGCGGAAATAAATATTGTGATCAAATACATAATACAATCATTTATTACTTTCTGCCATTTTTCATTGTGTGTATACGCCCATATCATCCAACAGGTTATACTGATAACACATAAAGAAGACAAGTAATAACACACCAGATTGTCTATTAAACCATTAAACAGACCTATTAACATAGTCCTCTTCTCCTTTCTTTGATATGAAGTATCATTCCATGTTTTTATTAAAAAATTGGATTAAAAAATATATTTATAATAGCAATTTGGAAACATACCATACATAAAAAAATTAAAACTTCATCATTAAAAACATCTCTAAAATGCTTGACATGTGATAGGTGGAGTGCTATTGTTATTAATAAAATTCATAATGAGTTTTTTATAAAAAGGAGCATATCATGAAAAAAGGTTTTACTCTCATTGAACTGCTGGTTGTAATTGCCATTATTGCAATTCTTGCGGCCATTCTTTTCCCGGTATTTGCCCGCGCCCGCGAAAAAGCCCGCGCCACCACATGTACCAGTAATCAACGACAAATAGCCGCGTCTATACAAATGTATGCGCAGGACCACGAAGAATTATTCCCGAACACCGGTAATATCTGGACTGATATTAAGATGGACGCCGCCGCACTTGTATGTCCTACAAAAGGTAAGTCTACACCCAATGGTTATGTTTATAATGGCAGTTTGGGTGGGTTAAGTATGGGTGATAGTACAATAGAAGACCCCACCGCTGTATGGGTAATTGCAGACGGACAGAATACGATGAATACTACTGCCCCAAACATTGCTACTTCAATCGGTGATGTTGATGGCACCAGACACAGTGGCAAAGTAATTACGGCTTATACAGACGGCCATGTTGCAACAACTAATATCAAAGTTGCACCAATAGTTAATTTTGATGCGTCAAAGATGACATTCGGTGGTGATTATATCGATCGTTGTCGCGCCGCGAATACATCCAGTCTTACTCTTTACCGAGTTAATTTTGACACAACAACCCCATTATTTTACAGCAATGGCGCCACCGGTACTCCATTATTTTACGGTGCGTTTCAAATTACAGGTACTACTGTTGACACTGCAACTTATGCGCGCATTCACAAAAACGCTGCATCATGGCCAAGTAAAGTATGTTATTTCAACAACCAGGGTTCAACAAACGGCACCAGTGTAGATTATGTTAATGTATTTATGTGGAAAAAAGCACAATTTGTAGGAAATACAAAATCAATTTCCAATGGTTTTGGGAAAAACAGCAATATATCATTAAATGTATTGCAAATTGACTCAACCGGTACCGGCAGATTACTGGTTAAATCCGGCGGGGTATATTATATATCACAAAATACAATGACACTGACGTCAAGCACAACTCCGACAATGACAGCATTAGGTGATTCAAAATGGGCTGAGTGGAATCCATTGGCGACATCATTCGATATGCCGGCGTCACCTATTTACAACTCTATACCAGTAAATGATATCCAGGAAATTGGTATTCATGTAAAATATTCCCGTGGTTGGTCAACATTTTTCGGTATGAATAACATCATAATAAATGCTGAAAGCCTGTAAAAATTATTAAAAAGATAAATATTATACCAGCATTATTTAATATTTATAGACAATAACAAGACCATTATCAACTTAACCACCTTCTGCCCCATCCTTGTTAAGGAAAGAGCAGAAGGTAGTTTTCTCTACTACAAATCTGTAATGAACATCAATTATTAACACGCCTACTCAGATAGTGATTCAACATCTATAGCTTTGTTTTCGATTAATACCACCCCAGTCAGGGTGTCGGTCATCTTTAAATTAACAAAAATCCTGCAATAACAACATTATTAAGGTAAAAATAGAGAAAAAAAATCCCCCGGCATAAAACCGGGGGATTTAACTTTTAATTATTTTTTAGGTTTTACAGGACTAACTGTTTTAGGTTTTACTGTTGATTTTGCATCTGAATGTAAAACTTTCTTTTGGGCTTTCTTTACGCACTTGCCATCTTTCATTTCACAATTACCATGTTTATTAGTCTTGCATTTTTCCATATCTTTAGGGTCGCATTTCATAGCTCCTGCTTCTTTATCCATCCCTTTCATCGGGCATTTGCCATCTTTCATGTCACATTTCATTTTACCGGCTTCTTTATCCATCCCTTTCATAGGGCATTTGCCATCTTTCATGTCACATTTCATTTTACCGGTTTCTTTGTCCATTCCCTTCATCGGACATTTGCCATCTTTCATATCATGCTTCATTTTGCCAGCATTTTTTCCCATTCCTTTCATGTCGCATTTCATTGGTGATTTCAGTTCTGTTTTTGATTTTGTCACTGCGACTTTTCCAGCTTTTTTTGTCTTTGCTGCAGGTGCGATAACTTTTGTCTTTTCTGTTGATGTTTTTGCTGTTGATACAGCCATAACAGCACTCATGGCTATAAAAGCCAGGGTTAGAATAATTGTAACTATTTTCATGCTTTCCTCTAATTTTTGGTTAAATAAGTTTTAACCATGTCAAATGTTGCTGACTGCATTAGTGCAGACCTGCATGCATCTAAATACGTTGCCCATTGCTTTTTAGTTTCATCATTTGCATCTGCAGGTGGGATACTTAATAATCCGGATTCATCCAGCAACATAGTCCGTACCTTTTGTGAGTTAAGCATTTTATATTCAGGCAAGCCAAGGATAGCCGCCACTTTTAATTCCTGTGGTACAGCAACATTGTTTGTCTCGGTAGCGTAATCCCATATATCGCGTCCTATTAAACTGCTCTGACGTTTAATTAATTCATTAAATGCCAATATACGGACAGATACCGGGTAATCTTTTGATCTTTGAACAGCAAGCAATGTCTGTTCAATATCATTAGCCGGCAAAGCGTCTATGCCATCAATAGCAGCCAACTGCTCTTCTTCTGTACCAGTTAATGCATCACGAATTGCTTTCTCTGATTCTTTATTTTTCTGTTGACCAATAATAGATAAAATTGATGGGTAATATCCCGGTGTTTTATTTACCAGAACTTCACGTACATCTGTCCATCTTGAAAAATCGCCTATTGAATATAACATTACACCAGCAAATATTCTGACAACCGGATCAGGGAAATTAACTTGCGGAGCGAATTTTTCTTTAACTTTTTTAACTTCACCCATTTTATTTAAAGCGCGAACAGCATGTATACTTACATCCACATCTTTAATATCGATTAATGACGGTAATTCTGGAATAGTACGAAGATCGCCGATGATACCTAAAGTATCCAATGCGGCAGTCACCACCCTGGTATCTTTATTATAAAGTGCTAATCGAAGAGAATTAATAGCCAACCTGTCATTCAGGTCACCCAATATCTTTATTGCAGAAGCATAATCCTGCACTGACAAATCTTTCCCTTCATCAGCAATAATGCTTCTCATAAGTAACATTGCTTCGCCATCATTTGCCTTAACCATTGCAGCCAAAGCGGAAAACTTCCCTTTTTCATAACGTTCAATTAAATATGAACGCTCAATCTGTTGTAAGATAAATAGCGATTCTTCCTGCCAAAACCGTGTCCATTTACTATATTCTTTTTCTGCTTTAAGCCATTCACCTTTTTTAGATAAATCTGCAATTTCATCCAAAGAAATAATATTTGCGTCGGTGCTAACCTCAATAGTATTATCATCACCTGGTTGGTTGCCATTATCTGTTATGGTAACATTGTCATCATAACATCATCTTTTCCGGTGTTTTTATTATCAGCATCAACTGTAACTTCAATTGTGCCATTATCAACATCAACAACCGGCATTTCCGGTGCTTCTGCAGCATGAACACGAATTGTTAAACCAGACAATATGGCAGTCAGGCCATAAATTAATAGCCCGGCGCGTATGAAATTCATATATTTAAATTTCCTTGTGCGTGTATCGCAGTAAATATACCACATTACCCTCCCTTTTGTAGAGAGGGTAATTATTTTTTAGAAAGAAATCATCTGTGACAGAATATAAGGTGCTTTACCTGAATAAGAGATATCAAATCCCCAGATGCCTAAACCTGCGGAAAACCCTAAATTAGAGTTGTAACCCGCCCGCAGTGCTATCTTTAACGGTAAACGAACCTCGGCACCTGCACACATCTGAGTTTTTCCAAACTTATGAAAAAGATCATTAAAGTCTACAGCCGCAGTTAAAAAAGATTTCTGATATGTGGCACCGGCACTGTATGTTCTGGGAGCGAAACTTTTATTCACTTCTGGTGGGGTTCCCGGTCCAAAATCTATTCCCTTCGGTTCAATTGCATTATTACTGACAACACCAATTGCCAAGCCGTCAATAATTTTTGACTGGTACAACAAACCGATATCAGCACCGATTGAAGATTTTTTTAAATAACTGCTACCGTTCATTTCACCGCTTAATTTTGCTGTACCTGATAAATAAGTTGACGAATCAACCACATAATGCGAGTAGTAAATATTTGTCGGTTTAATACGTGCGCCAATAGAATATTTTCCATGGCTTGATTTGATTGGCAACCCAAAGCCAGCAGCAACTTCTGGGATTGAGGTAATTCCAATACCATATATATCTGCTTTTGCGTTATTATTTACATTCCAGACACCTGTTTTTGCCCAGGTCTGAAACTCGTCGTTTGGTTCTAATTTAACAGTGATTGATGTACCACCACGAATCGTTGAATATGGCAGTCCAAAACCTAATCCGGCGTTTACATCAACCCGTGCAGGCCCATCGCCAAAATCTTTTGCCAATTTAAAGGCATCACCAGCGGAGATTTTTGATGATCCCAATAAACTTAATGACTCACCTAAATCAATCCCTTGCGTTCGCATGTCAACATTTGGTGTATGTATTGAGAAACGCATTCCGGTTTCTGATAATGTTGCAGGATTTAAAACCTGCGATCCATTGGCATCAAATATATCTGATGGTGATATATTTATAGTCGCAATACCAGCACCAGCCATTGCCGCGGTGCGTGCGTTTGCCCCGATATAAATGTCAGCATGTGCCGATAAGGAACAGATGACTATACCAGCGATTAACAATAGATTTTTCATAACACCTTCCTTTACATTTTTAATTTTGTATATTTTACATTATGCATTACAGATAAGTCAAAAAATGGCATCAAAATATCTATTTTTATTTACAGAGGCTTTAGCAAAACCAAATGATATCTATTTTTTCTGTATGGAATGCCGGAGACGGCATTCCTCTTTAAGATAGAAACACTCTATTATAGAATGCCGTGGACGGCATTCCCTACAATTCAGACTGGTATTGGAACACCCCTACATTAACCATTTCTGATATTAAAAATGTTATTTAAACAGGACTTTCGCTTTCAAAAAGAAATTTGCTTAAAAAAATGGTCGCTGAGTCTGTCGAAGTGACCTTAAGTAAAAGTCCTGTTAAAATATGAGATTTTAACCATAATTCTTATCTTTACTGTAGTTATGACCAGTCAATCCCCAATTCAGCAAGACGTTTACAATGCACCGCAAGTCGTTTGTTAAAATAGTTATAATCGCGACCTATTGCCGGTGACCATACCACCTCGGCGACAGCACAGGAACGCGGGTAAACCAGGCGATCAATCTCACTTTCTGTCGGGTGATTATCTGTCCACATCTGTGCCTGAGCACCCAAAATGTGAATTACCGATTCTGCGGGTAATTCCGCGGGAACGGGTTCGAATTCATATACCTTTTCGATTGTGGTTGTGGTTTCAGAATAATCAAAATACAGGTGACTGGTAGAAGCCATGACAACATCGTGACCTGCCTGCGCGGCAACAACACCCAACTGTTTTTCGGCACGCCATGCCATAACCGCGGCATTGGCGGCAATACCACCTTCCATTATTTCATCCCAACCTATCAACCTTCGACCATTTAAGTTTAAGAATGACTCTATACGTTTAACAAAGTAACTCTGCAACTCTTCCTCATTACTTAAATTTTCATTTTTCATTTTTTCCTGACATACCGGACATTTCTTCCAATGTTCTTTGGGGCATTCGTCTCCACCTATATGGATAAAATGTGATGGGAAAAGTTCCATAACCTGTGCCAGTATCTCCTGCAGAAAACTGTATGTATTTTCATTGCCCACACAATATTCCCAACGTTCGAACTCCCATGTTTTATGCGAAACCGGGCAATCATACTCCGGATATGCTAACAACACCGGGGTGGAATGTCCCGGCATATCAATTTCCGGCACTATTGTAATGTGACGCGCAGAAGCGTAAGCAACTATTTCACGGACTTCATTTTGGGTATAGCGTCCGGGTTTAACACCACGCTTCGGGTCACCGCACATACGGGTTCCCAATGTGGCCGAATCCTGCAATTTAGGATAACCGTTAATCTCAAGAGGAAAAGTACCCAGATCTGTAATATGCCAGTGTAATATGTTGAATTTATGAATAGCCATCAGATCTATAAAACGATAAATATATGATAATTGCTGATAATCATGCCCTGTATCCAGCATTAAACCACGCCAGCCAAAACGCGGGTAATCAGTAATAACTGCACAAGGTATTTCCCAACTGAGATCGCTATTTAACTTTCCGGAAAAAACCTGGGATGGTAATAATTGTAAAAATGTCTGAATGGCATAGAAAAGGCCGGCCTGAGTCACGGCTTTCATATTAATCCTATCCGGAGTAATCTCAATGCAATATCCTTCAGCAGATAAATCAGTCATATTTTCATCTTCTGTAAAAAAAATTACAGGACCGGAGACTGCATTTGACGCCGGTGTTACCAAAGGCATACCGGTAACTGGGTGGATATAATTTACCAATTGTTTCGCAGTATTTTCACTTACTGCATCACATACCACTTTAACCGCATTGGTGAAGAGAAAGCATCCATCACCATAAACCACAGACACTGGTTCCGGTATCAGATTCAGTGTTTTTAATTTTCCTGCACAAGCGCAATTATCTATCATTATAATATTCCCCATACCTAACCCAAATAAATTGGACAAGTTTTCAGTCGAGTAGAGAGCTCCATACT
>CAZNLA010000126.1:0-12015 GCA_964573385.1 uncultured bacterium | reverse complement strand
AAGTCACAAATACTGATGCAGGCATCACAGGCAATGTTAACCCAGGCTAATCAGGCACCACAAGGCATTCTTCAGATGCTCAAGTAGTGACTGCAAGAATTGCCCCCACTCACTGGTGGGGGCTTTTTTGTTTGGTTATAAGAACACCACAACCTAATTTATTTAACCACGAAATACACGAAATACACGAAAATTTAATATGGGAATAAATTAATCATAAGGAACTAAATTAAAATGGCTATCTTTTTCGAGTCTTTTGTGTGTTTAGTGGAGAAAAATATGAATCTTATAAAGGTAAAATAAAATTAAAACAGAAAAAATACTCATGCTAAATTTTTCTGATGTTAATAATATCTTTATGCAACTTTCTCCGCGCATTCAAAGTTTTCGCGATGCCAGTCGGTTGCGGGGAGCAACACCACCGCCAACATGGCGACGCGCGAATTTCGAGGAAGCGTTTTTTGGCGAGTTTGCCGATTATAAATTCCATGACAGATACGCGCATTCGATGGCTTATTCATTTGAAAACGAGCCTATTTATCTGTTACCGGACGAACAACTGGTCGGCATGCTTTATCAGGTGGGGGGAAATCCTGCGGATTTCGTTGCCGATGATTCAAGATTGCAGGTTTATTCGCCCTGGAAACAACTTAGTGAGGAGATAAAGGCAAATGTAGACCCGTATATGGCCACCGGTGGTTCACCGGGACATGTGGGTTGGCATTGGAATATTATATTGTTAGAAGGCATTGAAGGACTTCTTGCCCGCATACGCGCTTTGCTGGAAAATACAACAGATGAAAAAGCAAAAACTTTATATAAAAATTCGATAGTACAATGGGAAGCCGTATTGCGTTGGAATGACCAGCATATCGCCGCAATGACAGAACAGTTGGATACAGTATCTGCCGCGGAACGGGTTCGACTGGAGAAATTAATTGCTATCTGTATTCGTGTTCCGCGCCATTCCGCACGCACTTTTCATGAGGCACTGCAGAGTTTTTACCTGATATATCTGGCAGTGATGTTTGAGAATCCGTATGGTGGCAATGGCCCGGGTAGGGTGGATTATTTCCTTTGGCCTTACCTGGAAAATGACCTTGCCAGTGGTGAAATTACCGTTGATGAAGCTAAAGAGCTAATTGATGAGTTATTTATTCGTATGCATGAACGAATTCAACAACGTGACGGTTGGGTCGAGGCTGTTACTCCGGGAGGCATCCATCCGGATGGCACATCATCGGTCAATCTATTATCAGAATTAATGGTTCATTCTATTGCGGTACTGGACCAGACACACCCATCCGTATACCCCCGCATTGGCAAAAACAGTCCGGAAAGGTTTGTGGATTTATGCGTAAATTACCTGTTATACGGACAAAATCGCGCACAGGTTTATAACGATGATGCCTGTTTGCAGGCAATTATCGCCAGTGGCACACCGGCGGAAGATGCGGCGATGTATATGGCGGGTGGTTGCATGGAAATCAGCGTCCAGGGGATGAACTCTGATCTGAACTTCGCCTGTATTCATAACATCGCAAAAACGCTGGAACTGGTCATCACCGGTGGGGTGGATATGCTGGATGGATCGCGCCGGATTTCATTGGATAAAGATATGACGGCGTATGGCACCTTCGAAGATTTATACCATGCGTTCGAGCAGGAACTTGCCCGCGAATATCGTGAAATGGTTACCGCTCTGGATATCCAGAGTAAATGGTATGCTGATTACCGACCCTGTTACCTGTTGTCCAGCCTTACCGGTGACTGTCTGGAACGCGGCCGCGAGCAGCAGGACAATGGCGCACGTTACCACGAGTATGGATTTTCTGCCCTTGCTGTGACTGCCGCCGCGGATTCATTGATGGGGATAAAACGCGCGGTGTATGACCTTGGAATCACCACAACAGCAGAAATGCTGACGGCGATGCGCGCTAATTTTAAAGGTTATGATTCCCTGCGTGTTCAATTACAAAAGATACCGAAATATGGCCAGGAAAATGCTGAGGCTGATGAATTATGCAGTCGGGTGCTGAACAGCGTTTGCAAAACCGCCATGACCCCGAAGAATCGCTTTGGCGGACAATTGAAACCAATGCTTTTCAATTTCGTCTGGACGCCATCCGCAAGCCTGGAATTAGGCGCGCGCGGTGACGGCGCATTAGCTGGCGATTATATAGGACACGGTATGACCCCGCAACGGCAAGGCATGACACACGGCATCACGGCAGCCATTAACTCCACCGTCAGCCTGGATTTCAAATGCGTAGCTGGCGGCGCTACCACCATGTGGGATGTTGACGACAGGTGGATAACATTTGAAGGGATGAAAGCAATCCTGCAAGTTTTCCTGTCCGGCGGCGGGATGATATTCCAGGGAAACACCACCAGCGTTGCCGAACTGGAAAAAGCGATGGAAAAACCGGATGATTACCCCAACCTGATAGTCAGGGTAGGCGGTTTCTCCGCCAGATTCGTCAGCCTCGACAACAACCTTCAACAAGAAATTATCACCAGATACCGGCATAGCGGGTAGAAACGCAAGGCCTTGCGTCTTGTCACGGAGCGCTTAACTTTCGGGTATAGGCACGGATACTGTGTTTTTATGTAGTTAGGAAGAAATTTGATAGTCGCAGTATTAAAGACAGTTCCCGGGAAGACATTGGACGACACCCTGAGCCGAATTGCAGCCGCTGGCATAGCGGTTAAGGTGAGCGTCCACAGACCATTCGACCGCGAAATGCGGGAAATTGGTTTATTCAATGACTGGGAAACTTTCAAGAGCAATATTTTTAAGTCTGGTTCTTATTTCATCCCATGTTGTATTCAAATTCAGTGTTTTAACATATATTTCTTTACCTTGGATTTTAAAAACTGCATCAATTTCATCATCTACTACTGGATAAAGAAGCATTCCTGATTTTTCACCTTGAAAAGTACTGTTATTAATATATGCAAAAATCTGGTATAAATGGTATGATTGATACTTTTTCACTTCTCCATAATTTCCTAATTTTAATGCATCAGGATAAAATTTCGCATCTATAATCAGCTGTTTTACTTTATTATTTAATACGATATCAGTTTTCATTTCTGGCAGTAACTCTTTGCCTTTGTGCTTAAAATCATCGTCTATATCCCATGAAATATTGGGTGAGTGAACTTTCAGTGATAAGAACTCTTTCTTATAAAAATTCAGTATAAACTTTTCATAGAGTTTTGCCATCGCTTTATCCTGAATAAAATCTTTGAAAACAGTTTCACCTTTTTGTGATGTAACAATTAATTCATCAAAAATAAGTTCGCAAATATCAATAAGTAGTTTGTAAAAATTGTTATTTCGATGGTATCGAATCTGCGAGAAATGGGATTTATTCAATTGAATAGTATCAATCTCATGGAAATATCTGTTTATTTTTATGAGCTGTTTTCTAATATCTCTATCAAGCTGTTTATACTTTATTAATGCAGAAATTGAGGATTTTATTATTTGATTAAACAGTACATTGGCGGAGAGTTCATCAAATTCGCAGTAAAGTTTACTACGGACTAAACTTTGTCTTTTTATCGACTCATTAATGTCGATTTTTCCTCTTATTCCTGGCAATTCATCGGATATATTAATATATTCTCTGTTGAAACCGCGTTTAATAAGTAAAGATATTCCATTTACAAGAATTTTCCCAAACAGGTCGTAAATGTTATCAAAGTCTTCATTAGATAGATTTACATTATCGCCCTGTTTAAGAATATCATAAGCATAGCAAAGCATATAATAAATATTACGAATCGGAATTTTACTTTCCATTTATATCAACCTTGCAAATTTGACTTATGCTTTTTCACATCATCTTCGTTATCAAACCAGTATTCTTCAAGTAATGGAATTATCTCATACTTGATTACTTTGTTATACCAGTTTTCGTCAGCACTTTCGGGTGGATTACAGAAATAACTGTGTCCTATGCGAAAACCTTTTCCAAGATTATTGTCCTGTTCAATAACTTGATTCAAAGCTGATATTTGCTTTATAATTTTATCTATCATTTTTTGTTCGACATTTTCTTTTTTCAAATGCTCTTTAAATTGGTTTGATTGAAATGCCGGTTCCATCTCGATAAAACAGAATCGCCTTCGTAACGCATAATCAATCATCGCCAGAGAACGGTCGGCAGTATTCATCATTCCGATAATATGCAGATTTTCCGGCACTGAGAATGGACTTCCATCAGGTTGATATGTTAATCGAACAGCATTTTGTTCGCCACGCTTATCGAACTCAATAAGCATTAATAACTCACCAAAAATCTTGCTCAAGTTACCCCGGTTTATCTCATCAATGATAAAATAATAATTATTACTCGGGTCTTTTACTGCTTTTAAACAAAAATTATAAAAAGTTCCAGTTCTTAATTCAAACTTATTATTTTCAGAAGGTCTATAACCCATAACAAAATCTTCATAGGAATAATTTTGGTGAAATTGTATCATTTCAATTTTTGAATTATCTTTTCTACCAATCAATGAATAAGCTAATCTCTTGGCAGCAAAGGTTTTCCCTACCCCTGGTGCACCTTGTAAGATGATATTTTTCTTGCTTTTCAAAATGAATGTTATTTCATCATATTGTTCTGAAGTGATAAAAACTTCATTTAGAAAATCTTGCTCTAAATATGGATCAAATTGAGCAATTTGTTGGTTGTTAATCAAATTTTCTATAACAATAAATTCGTCCTTGGTAAGTTTAAAAAGGCTGCCTTGCGGCATTTTGAGAAATTCCATGTTTTTTAATTCGTCGATGGAAATTATATCGTTGTATTTTATTGGAATTACATTTTTAACCTTTTCAACGATAATTCGTTTGCCATCATGGATTTGGGTAATTTTACATATAGCAACAATTGCTTTTTCAGGATTAGATTCGTAGCCAATGACAATATCATCAACTTTAACATCTTCAAAATTCTTATATATTTTTCTTTTGTTTCCATTTCTATTGACAGATGTATATTCAACTTCTTGACCAATTTTAATATCGTTGAAACTCCATATTTTAGGGTTGGCAGTTAGCCACCAATGATTAATTTCTTTATCATCTTGAAAATGAGCTTCACCAAATTGTTCTCTCTTCTTAAGAATCTCTGTAGCCATTTCATCTGTCATCATCACATTACATCCATAATCTGTAAGTTTCCATATACCATGTTCTGTACCATCGATAATTCCTGCAAACCTAAGATATAATCTGGCAAAATCAATATCCTTATTATTATATTCTAAAATTTCCTTATTCTTAGAAATTTTATTTAATTCAATCTCTCTATGTATTATATCTTTTACTTGTTTAGGAGTTCCTTTTCTTCCTAGTTCTTTAAGTGCATCGATAACAGGTTTAAACCATTTTATAAATTTTGCATTTGATAATTTTATATCATTTTCAGGTTGGATTGCATATTTATTATCGTTTATGATATTTATAAGCTTATCATAGAAGTCTTTATATGGGGTAATATCAGTAAGAGTTTTTACTGCGAATTTGTCATCTGTAGTCCATTGTCCAATTTTTTTCCATTCAATTTTTCGAATATGTTTAAAATCATTTCTTTGATTATCAAAACTATAATCGGATGTAACAACTCCCAATCCCAATATTGTTTTTGAGCCTTTTTTTGCAATAATATAATCACCAATCTTAATATCGTTATTAAATTGCCATAAAGCATGAGAATCATTTACATGACTGCTTTTTGTTCCATACAATTGGTTAAGTTTATTTTTAATCTCACTTTTTGAGCGATATTCTGTTAAATCACCAACGTCGTCCCATCCAATAGCGATAATACCTTCGGTCTTAAATTCATTCCATTTAGACGCTTTCTCTCCTGATGAAAAAGTCCATATTTTCATGCCGTCATGCATATCAAGAACTATATCTTGATCTTTAGTGGTTTTCAATTCGTCAAGTGTCATATATTTATCCTTTATATTTTTGCTTGCTATCATATTATACTATTTTTGAATATTTTCAGGTATTGGAGTTAACCTGCCTATCGGATACAGGCACGAATACTATGTTTTTATGTCGTAGAAAGCAAGCTGGTAGGCGCAGTATTCAAGCTGGAATTCGTGTCCGTCCCCGACAAGTCTGTCAATTCCGCAGATATGCCACCAACTCATCTATCCCTTCGCCAGTAGTGCATGATACTATAAACAGTGGCGCATTCTGGGTATTTATTGCATATAGTCCTGTTTTAAAATTTTCCAGTTTAAAGTCGATATATGGCATCAGATCGCATTTATTAAGCACCACCACATCTGCCTTTGCAAACATGGACAGGTATTTATAAGGTTTGTCGTCGCCTTCGGGGACGGATGATATAACAACCCGCAGATTTTCGCCAAGGTCGAAAGATGAAGGGCAGATTAGATTGCCGACATTTTCAATAAATACCATGCCGTTGGTAATCCCCAATTCATTATATGCTTCGCGGATTACGTTAGCGTCCAGATGGCACCCCCCGCCGGTGTTAATCTGCACCGCCGGGAAACCTAATTTCTCTACCTTTTCCGCATCGATGGACGATGCGATATCGCCTTCGATAACACCCATGGGGATTTCATCGCGCAGTTTATTTAAAATGGCAGAAATAACACTGGTTTTCCCTGCTCCCGGAGACGCCATGATATTTATCATCCGCACCCCATCTGCAGCAAAAATCCCCCGATTCTCTTCCGCCATTCCCTGATTATTGCCCATTATTTTTTGCATTATTTTTATTTGCATATGACCCTTTTTTAAATGGTTTTCAGTAAGTATGCTATTCTATAATTTAATCCGACTGATCCGACTGATTCGACCGATTAATTAACGATGTAAACTGAAAACTGAAAACTGAAAACTTGCTATCTCAGCTTCGCCATCAACTCAAATGTGGGTGCCAGTGTTGGGTAAAGTGATTTGTAGATCTGGTAATATTCTTCATATTGTGCTGCTATATCTGCATCTGGTTCTGTAACATCTGTTGCCTGTACCAGGTTTTCCACCGCGTTTTCAACTGATTGCCAGTATCCGGCGGCGACTGATGACATTAACGCGGCGCCAAATGGTGCAGGGTCATCAATATTTGTTTTTATTATATCCACGCCAAATGAATCGGCGAATATATGTCGCCATACGTCGGACTGCATGCTGCCACCGGTCATAACCACCCGGTCAACCTTAACGCCGGTATCTTTCATCGCTTCCATACAATCACGCATGCTGTAGGTTACACCTTCCATAACGGCGCGGATGAAGTGTGGTTTTTGGTGTTTTGCGCTAATACCCAAAAATACGCCACGGGCATCCGGGTCCTGGTAGGGTGAACGTTCGCCATTGATGTAAGGTAAAAACATAAGGCCATCGCTACCGGGTTGTACTTCTGCCGCCTGCCTGGTCATCAGGGTGTATGGGTCGTCCCACAGGTTACCTGCAACTTCTTTTTCTGCATGGCAAAATGTGTCACGGAACCATCGGAACGATATACCTGCGGCCTGGGTAAGACCAACCATATACCATTTGCTGCGCCGGGCGTGGCACATGGTGTTTACCCGTTGCATTTTGTCTACCAGTGGTTCATGCATACTGGCCATTATAACTCCGCCACTGCCCATCACCGCCGCGACTTCGTTAGAACGTATAACTCCCAGTCCCATTGCCGCTGCCGCCTGGTTGCCGGAACCTGCTACCACCGGGGTGCCGGGGTATAATCCTGTTACTTCCGCAACATCATGAGTTATGACTCCGCTTGTTTCCTGTGATTCATAAACCCGTGGTAATATATTATCGTTGATTTTCATGCAATTAATGGCAGAAGACGACCATTTGCGCGCCACAATATCAAATAACAGTGATGATGACGCGTCAGATACATCCGTCGCGTATTCACCGGTTAATTTAAAACGCAAATAATCTTTTGGCGCCAGTACCTTATGAGCACGTTCCAATACTTCCGGTTCGTTTTCCTTTACCCACATCAGGCGTGTTCCAGCTAATCCTGCCACCGGCACAGACCCTGTCCATGCCAACCATTGCTCTGCGGATGCCATTTCCAGCATTTCACCAGAGATATCTTTATCACGTGTATCTGTCCAGGTAATGCATGATCGCACCGGTCTTCCGCGTTCATCCACCAGTACTAATCCATGCATCTGTCCGGATAATCCAATCGCGCGTATCTCTTCGCCATCAACTTCTGTTTCTGCTAGTAATCGGCGAATGGCACGTACTGTTGCACCCCACCATCGATCTGGTTCCTGTTCTACAATCCCCGGAGCGGGATTGATGGTTGGGTGTCCTTCAAATACCCGGGCTAAAACCGGATTAATATAATCTTCCGGGTTTACTAATACCGCAACCACGCCGTTTGTTGCGAGGTCTATACCTAATAAATAACTCATAATTTTTCCTCCAAATTAACCAAAATTATGGTATTTACCCAATTTAACCGGGATAGGGTGGAATACCATAAAAGCTATATTTTACATTAAAATCATCGTAAAATCCATTCTTTTACCTTAGAACAGAATTGTTGATGCGGTTTATATTACATTACTTTATAGATTATTTCCATGTTGTATCTTGTTATTCCTGCCTTTTATGCAGGAATAACAACAATAAGCACAGAAATGAATGTTAGTTATATTTTACTAAAAGGTTACAAAATAAATGTTACGATATTTAACCGCAGGCGAATCACATGGTCCTGCTCTTTCCGCGATGATTGAAGGTATGCCTGCCGGCGTGCCGTTAACTGATAAAGATATAAATGTGCAGTTAGCCCGGCGCCAGGTGGGGTATGGTCGTGGCGCGCGTATGGCGATGGAAAAAGATACGGCTCGGGTGTTGAGTGGTGTACGATTTGGTAAAACTTTGGGATCACCGATTTCAATGGTTATTGAAAATCGCGATTGGGAAAACTGGACTACCCGAATGATGCAATTCGAACATCCGGATGAAGAAATTCCGCCGGTAACGTTGCCACGTCCGGGTCATGCTGATTTATCAGGTATGTCAAAATATCGCACCAACGATTTACGGAATATCCTGGAGCGTAGTAGTGCCCGCGAAACCGCCGCCCGGGTTGCTCTGGGTGCGATTGCCCGCCAGTTGCTGACCCAATTGGGTGTGAAGATATTCAGCCATGTATTAATGATTGGCGGTATTGCGGCTAAGGTGGATTATAGCGATTTGGATGCGTTGGCGATTGCTGCTGAAGGTAATGAAGTGCGATGTGCCGACCCGGAAGCCACCGCAAAGATACATGCTATCATCAAACAAGCCAAAAAAGATGGTGATACCATTGGTGGCGTTTCGCAAATAATCGTAACAGGATTACCAATCGGCCTGGGCAGTTATGTCCAGTGGGACAGACGGTTGGATGGTAAATTAGCCGGCGCGTTGATGGCGATTAATGCCATTAAAGGTGTGGAAGTTGGTATGGGATTTGGCGTTTCAAAGGTGCCGGGTTCGCAGGTACATGATGCCATGTATCGTTGTGGTGATACCCTTTGCAGAAAAACCAATAATGCCGGCGGTATTGAAGGTGGCATGACGAATGGCGAACCGGTGATGTTGCAGATTGCTATGAAGCCTATTCCTACTCTGGTTACTCCACTGGGTTCGGTGGATGTTTTGTCTGGTGAAGAAAAACCGGCACATTCTGAACTTAGCGATGTTTGTGCTGTACCGGCGGCAGGTGTGGTTGCGGAGGAGATGGTTTCGCTGGTGCTGGCGAATGAAATAATTGATCAATTCAATGCTGATACTCTGGAAGGATTGCAAGCAGCATTAAAAAATCATAACGAAAATTCTGCCAGGATGCTTAATTGGGGAGAATAATGTGGAGAATATAGTTCCGGCAGCAGGGGTAATATCAGTCGATTTAGGCGCACGGTCATATAATATTGTAATTTCTGACGACTTGACTAATCTTGGCGAGGCTATTGCAATTTTAAATCCGTCATCTGTCGCCATCATCACTAATCCCAAAATAAACAATTTATATGGCGATAAAATATCATCGGTTATTCAAAAACCGGTGCATACCATTATTGTCCCTGCCGGTGAAAAATATAAGAACCTGACTACCCTTGAGAAGATTCTTGACCAGATGCTGGAAGCAAAAATGGACCGAAAATCTCTTGTTATTGCCTTGGGTGGTGGAGTAATTGGTGATATGGGTGGTTTTGCTGCCGCTTGTTGGCAACGCGGAATTAATTTCATTCAGGTTCCTACTTCATTGCTGGCGATGGTGGATTCATCTGTCGGTGGTAAAACCGGAGTTAATTTACCCCATGGTAAAAATATGGTTGGGGCTTTTAAACAACCGCGCCATGTGTCAATATGTCCATCTTTTCTTAAAACGCTGCCAAAACGTGAAATTGCGACCGGACTTGCCGAAGTGGTGAAATATGGTATAATTTATGATGCGGATTTCTTTAACTTTATTGAAAATAATTATGAGAAGTTTATGAAGTATGATGAAGTGGTAATCAAGCATTTCATTCGTCGATCCTGCGAAATTAAGGCAAGGGTGGTGGAGGCGGACGAGAATGAAGGCGGGTTGCGCGCTATTCTTAACTTTGGCCATACCGTTGCCCACGCGGTAGAAAGCGCGACAAATTACAAAACATTTACCCATGGCGAGGCGGTGAGCATTGGCATGGTGGCGGCGATGAAGATATCGCGATTTTTAAAACGTATTAGTAGAAATGACGAAAACCGGGTGACAAACCTGCTGACGCGGATGCAGCTACCGGTGGATATGCCGGATACAGACCTTGATGAAATTATGAAATTAATGACCGGCGATAAAAAAGCTGTGGCTGGAAAAGTGAAATTTGTCCTGGCAAATAAGATTGGGGCAGTAGAGTATAATCTGGCGGTGTCAGATGAAATTGTGAAAAAAGCATTAAAAGAAATGCAAAGGTGATAAAATGCCGGTAGAAAAATTGTTTTCAAACCCATACAACTTTGATGTAAATGAGGAAGCGTTACGTTTTATACCACTTGGTGGTATCGGTGAAATAGGCAAGAATATGTTTGCCTATGAATATAAAGGCGAGATTCTGATAGTAGATGCCGGTTTGCTGTTTCCCGAACAGGAAATGCTGGGGATTGATCTGGTTATCCCGGATATTAGCTGGTTAGTTGAAAACGCAGATAAAATTCATGCAATTTTACTCACCCATGGTCACGAAGACCACATTGGTGCACTGCCGTGGGTATTAAATGAAATAAATCTGCCGGTATGGGGAACAAAACTTACCCTGGGATTATTAAAAAACAAATTGACAGAACATGAATATTTGCCGAAAACATCATTGAATGTAATAGACCCGGACGAAACGTTACAATTCGGTTCATTTATTGTACAACCATTCCGCGTTACCCACAGCATACCTGATGCATTGGGATTCATTATTGAAACCCCTGCCGGTAGGGTGGTACATTCCGGCGATTTTAAAATAGACCAGACCCCTTTACATGGCCAGCGCACAGAGGTGCAGAAGATTGTAAAGATGACAGACGGAGACGTATTGTCGCTGATGGTGGATGTGACTAATGTAGAACGCACCGGGTGGGTTACTTCAGAAAGTTTAGTTGCCGATACTTTTGATAATATCTTTGCGGATGCTGAAGGCCGTATAATTTTCGCCACCTTTGCCAGTAATATTTCGCGTATGCAGGAGATTATTAATGCATCGCACTTTTACGACCGCAAGGTATGTGTTATGGGACGGTCAATGATTGGTAATCTGGAGATTGCCCGTCAACTGGGATACATTAAACTGCCTGACCCGGATATTATTGTTGCACCGGAAAAAGTTAATTCACTTCCTCCAGAACAGGTGACGGTATTAACTACCGGTAGCCAGGGAGAACCACTCTCCGCATTGCGATTAATATCATCCGGTGAACATAAATATATTAAGGTAGGGGAGGGGGATTTGGTGGTAATTTCTGCCACC
>CAZNLA010000125.1:0-12109 GCA_964573385.1 uncultured bacterium | reverse complement strand
CCAACAAGGGCAGGCAAGATGCCTGCGGTCCAATACTTGGGCCGCAGGCTTCCTAGCCTGCTCCCCGGTAATGTGCTAATGGAACTGGCAGAATATGACATCAATTTGTTAACATTTTTTGATTATTTTTTTGAATATATATATATATATCAGGCTATACAATGATTTTATTAGTTGATATAATTATCAATAACAAATTAAAACTTAAATAGAGTGATTTATGACAGATAATAAATGAAAAAACAGAGGATATTTACCACATTACGAAGGTGGTGAATTAACTCAATCAGTAACATTTTCTTTAGAAGATTGTTTACCAAAAGATTTACTATTACAATGGCAAAATGAATTAATATATTTATCCAAATTGGAAAGAGAAAGTGAATATTATAAACGAATCCAATTGCATCTTGACAAAGGTTACGGAGATGCGTGGTTGAAAGATGCTTATATTGCTGAATTAGTACAAAATGCAATTTTATTTAACTCAGGAAAACGCTACATCTTACATGCATGGGTAATAATGCCAACCCACGTACATTTTCTATTTACACCAAAAGTTAATGAAAAAATCAGCACTATCATGCATTCAATAAAATCTTATACATCAAGTGAGGCAAATAAATATCTGAACAGAAGAGAAACTTTCTGGTTAAAAGAAAGCTTTGACAGATTTATTAGAAATGATGAACATTTCAGAAATGAAATTCAATATATTGAAAATAATCCAGTAAAAGCAGGATTATGTTTGTTACCACAGGATTGGGAATGGAGTAGTGCAAGATTTGATTTTGATAAATTTTCTGATTTCAAACCTATAAATGAAATAGTATTTAAACCACCACAACCAAAATATATTCGTAAAAACAAATTATAATGCTATAAAATTTTAATAATTACACAATGTAATCTGAAAAACGTAAACTGGAAATTACATTTTGTTAGTTCCACTGAAATTCCAACTGGGGGCAGGCAAGATGCCTGCGGTCCAATACTGGGGCCGCAGGCTTCCTATCCTGCAGCCCGGTAATGTACTAAAGGAACTGGCAGAATATTGTTTTCTAATAATAACTGAACAACGTAAACAGAAAATACATTCTGGTAGTTCCACTAAAATTCCAACAGGGGGCAGGCAAGATGCCTGCGGTCCAATACACTGGGGCCGCAGGCTTCCTAGCCTGCTCCCCGGTAATGTGCTAATTGAACTTACATCATAACAATTTTTAATAATTACAACCAATATATTAAAAAAAACCTGAATTCTCGTATTCTTTTCACCACTCCATACCATCAGTAACACTTAAAAAGAAATTGTCTACTGCTTCAATTACTACCATATTCCTGCCTTTTTGCAACGATGCCGGCAGGCGGTCGCGACCGGCATGCCAGCCAAAATATTCAACATTTTTATATATACGTTTACCATTTAGCCATATTGTTTGCAAACCGGCACCAGTGTTAAATACCACTTCACGCGGGTTTTCGGTATCAATATACGCAACACCATAATATCGTTTAGCCTTACCCAATATTGTCGCCAATGACACCACGAACCCACGTTGACGTTCACCATCAATCCACCAGTTGGTTATTTTATCAGTTTCCGGCAATTTATATTTCACAAAACTTTCATTTATTACTAATGTTGCTACTGCCTGTTCGTCTAATGCTTTGTTGTCTGATACTGGTTTCATTTGCCATTCTGTTATTACTCCGGGATACATTTTAATATCCTGTTTTACAGGAACCTGCAAATTTGCGAATCCCATGGCGTCCAGTACTGCCCGGGCAATAAGGCTTTGTCCGGCATAATTTGCATGCAGTCCGTCGTTTTCCATAACTAATTTCCCATCTGCGCGCGCCTGCGCCTGCAACGCGAATGCATCTGCAATACGAAAATTCAATTTTTCTGCCAATTTGCGTAAGGCATCATTATAATTTACTACCAACTTTTCATCTGCAATTAATTTTTCGCCACGGATATTAGTAGTAATGGCAATTACAATAATCTTTTCTGCCTGCAATCGTTCTACTATCGTTTTGATAGTCTGCATATAATCATCAACCGCAATTTTGTGGCTTGCGTCATTTGAACCGGATTGTAATACAACCATGGTAGGTTTGTAGTGAATAACATCCCGGTCAAGACGTTTAAGCATTTCTGTGGCGACATTACCCCCTACCCCGGCATTAATACATACTGGCACCGGTAGTTTAGCTTCTGCCAATGTTTGTTGAATTAAAGTAGGAAAAGTATTGCCATCAGTAGTTGATGACCCTAAAAATACCACACGCTTATATTGTTCCGGTGTAAAAGTGTCTGCGCTAAAGACACCGCAAACCCCAAAACTTAATATTCCGAACATAATAATTCTCCACAACATTGTTTATCTGCCTTTATATACTTATTTGTCATTATAAATTATACCTTAGAAATGCCGGATTGTACCAGATACAAGAATATGTAAAATATCAATTTATTCCTTTCAGAAGGTTTTAAGCCCGTGTTGGTGAATGAATAAAGTAATTATTTTACAAAATATCATAAAAGGAAATAGATACTATGAAAACAATACCTATAATTTTAGACACTGATATCGGTACCGATATTGATGACAGTTGGGCATTGGCAATGTTATTAAAATCACCGGAATTCGACATAAAACTGGTGGTATCTGATACCCACAATACCGAATACCGCGCGAAATTAATCGCCAGGTTTTTAGAAACCGCAGACAGAACTGATATTCCGGTGGGCGTCGGTATTAAACTTGATGACATTGATGAAGATTGTCCGCGATACGCGCAATACGACTGGATAAAAGATTATTCGCTGAAAGATTATCCCGGCAAAGTGTATGACGATGGCGTGGACGCAATTATTAATACCATCATGCAGTCAGATGAAATCATAACTTTGGTATGCATTGGACCAATGCCAAATATTGCGGAAGCATTGCGACGTGAACCAAAAATTGCTGAGAAAACACGTTTCGTCGGTATGCATGGAGCTTTTAACTGGCGTTGGAATGGTGTGCCGGAACCAGGTGAAACTGTTCCTGAATATAATGTAGAAATTGACATTCAGGGTGCTCAAAAGGTATTTTCCGCAAAATGGATTAACCCGATAATTACCCCACTGGATACCTGCGCATTGGTGGTTCTTGATGGCGAATTATATCAAAAAGTTATTAACTCAGACGATAAACTGATGCAAGCAGTTATAGAAAATTATAAAATTTGGGCAAAACACAATAGCAGTCATAAACCTGCCGAACGTTCATCTATACTTTTTGACACGGTGGCTATTCATCTGGCGTATACCAATGAATTTCTACAAATTGATAACGTAAATATGAAAGTGGACGATAAAGGTTATACCCGCATAGATGATGCCAGTTTACCCATTGATGTCGCTATGAAATGGAAGGATTTATCTGCATATAATGAATACCTGGTAGGTCGCTTATTATCACCGGTGGTCAGGAAAAATTAATGGCAGATGCTGCGTTCCATATTACTGTAAAGCCAAAAGCAAAGAAAAACGAAGCTACAAAAAAAGATGGGTTAGTTATGGTTGCTGTTACATCTCCACCTGTCGATGGTGCGGCCAATGATGCGGTGATAAAAGTGCTTTCCGATGCCCTGCACATGCCAAAGTCACGTTTATCCATTACAGGCGGGGCAACCGGGAAACTAAAGAAAATTGCGGTGTCAAATATAACAACAGAAGAATTAAGCACACTTTTAGAACAAATTAATGAAGCAAAATAAAACCAGACAAATTGTATCTATTATTTCCTGGGTTGTTGGAATTGTATTATTTGTTATCCTGATAATACAATCAACTGCCCGGGTATCTTTTTATCTGGCAGGACTGCGAAAAAGTGCTGTAGGCACACAGCAATATCATGACGCGACCACTTTTCACAAGGTTGCGGAATTAACCGGTAAGTTAAATTATACACAGGCGCCTTCTCTTGATGATTTAGTAAAAGATGGAAAATTACCACCGGTTACCAGCAGATTGCCGGAAAACCCACAGGTAATTATCCCACCTACCCAACATGGTCCTTACGGTGGCACATGGCGTAGATTTGGCACTGAACTGGCGGATATTCAACCTTATGTCGCACACCGCATACCATATGGAAATATTTTACGCTGGTCACCGGAAGCGAATAAATTGCTCCCAAACCTTGCCAGCAACTGGAATGTGAGCACGGATAATAAAACAATAACGGTTTATTTGCGCCGCGGGGTAAAATGGTCAGACGGTGAACCATTCACCACAGATGATATCCAGTTCTGGTATAATGATGTTTTACAGAACAAAGATTTAACCCCCGCCATCCCACGGGAATATAAACGTAATGGCAAATTAATGCAGTTACAAGTAGTCGATCAATACACCATAAAATTTATTTTCGCCGCACCATTTGGCCGGTTTGAACAGTTATTGGCCGGAATGCCGGGAACAGATATGATCGACTGTCCAGCACATTATCTGCGCAAATTTCATCCTGCTTATACTCCGGCAAAAGATCTTGATAAAATGGCGCGTGATAAAGGTTTTGATTACTGGTATCAATTATTTGCCGATGCCCGCGACTGGACCAACCCGGAACATCCGCGTCTGTGGCCATGGGTTGTGGTACAACCACCACCGGCACGACCAATAATTCTGGCGCGAAATCCATATTATTGGAAAGTGGATGACAAGGGTAGTCAATTGCCATATATCGATAAAATCACCTTTGAAATTTTCGACGCAGAAACTATAAACCTGAAGGCTATTAATGGCGAAATGGGACTGCAGGACAGGCATATAAAATTTGAAAATCACCCTTTGCTGAAGGAACACGCGGAAAAAGGCGGTTATCATCTGTTGTATTGGAATGACTCAAATGGTGGGGTTAATGTTATCGCGCTAAACTTAAACAGCAAAGACCCGCAAAAAAATATAGTCTTTAATAACCGTGATTTTCGTGTTGCCATGAGCCATGCGATAGACCGGGAAGCAATAAATAAAGTTTGTTATTTTGGCCAGGCAAAACCACGTCAGGTATCTCCACCCGTCAGTTCTCCATATTATGACGCAGAATATGAAAAGATTTATACTGAATACCTGCCAGATAAAACCAATACCATGCTGGATGCGATGGGATTATCGAAGAAAGATAGTAGCGGTTTCCGCTTGCTACCGGATGGCAAACCATTATCAATAACAATTGAAGCTAATGGCATGGCATGCAACCCGACGGCACTACAGATGGTGGCGGATAATTGGAACGCGGTGGGAATAAAAACAGATATAAAAATAGAGGCAAGACAGCTATTTTATCAGCGTAAAGACGCAATGTTACATGACGCGGCGGTGTGGTATGGCGCGGATGAACAGATGCCGGTATTAGACCCGCGCTGGTTTTTTCCCTACAGTAAAGAATCTAACCAGGCACCCGGGTGCGCCACATGGTTCCGATCCGGTGGTAAAAAAGGGATAAAGCCAACAGAAGATATGCAAAAATGTAGGGATTTATATACCCGCATAGATACTTCTTCTGACGAAAAAGAGCAGAGAAAACTATTTAAACAGATTATAGAATTAAACAAGAAAAATCTGTGGGTAATAGGTACTGTGGGAGAAGTTCCATCATTATTCGTCATCAACAATAATTTCCGCAATGTCCCCGCGGTGGGCATAAATGGCTGGCAATTCCGCGGTGGTGGCAACACCGCGCCGGAATGTTACGCAATTGACGGGGGTGCCGGCAAATGATAATGATGATTTTAAAAAGATTGTTATGGATGGTGCCGACGTTATTTTTTGTATCTATCTTAACATTTATCATAATTCAGGCGCCTCCGGGTGACTATTTAACCTCATATATCTCTGCCCTGCAGGAAACTGGCGATACTGTATCATCAGAACAGGCAGAGGCTTTACGGGCAAAATACGATTTGGACCAACCCGCATACAAACAATACTGGTACTGGATGTTCGGCAGAAAAGATGTCGATGGCAAATGGGTAAAAAAAGGAGTAATCCGCGGCGATTACGGCATGTCATTTGAATGGAATAAACCGGTAAAAAAACTAATTGGTGAAAGAATTATCCTGACAGTTACATTGTCTGTTTTAACTTTATTAGTTACATGGGCAATTGCTATTCCCGTTGGCATATATTCCGCCATGCGGCAATATTCCATCGGCGATTATATATTCACCACCATCACTTTTCTGGGTGTCGCCACTCCAAATTTCCTGTTAGCATTAATACTGTTATACATATCGTATACCTTTTTCGGCATCAGTCCCGGCGGGTTATTTTCCGCGAAATATTTATCCGCACCATGGAGCATTGGCAGATTCTTTGATTTGGTTAATCATTTATGGGCACCGATTTTAATTGTAGGCATGGCAAATGCAGCCTCTACCATTCGGGTTATGCGCGGCAACCTGCTGGACGAATTACAAAAACCGTATGTTAAGGCGGCGGTAGCGCGTGGTTTACCTTTTTGGCGGGTGGTATGGAGATATCCTGTCCGTATGGCGATTAATCCAATTATCAGCACCGTCGGTTGGGTATTACCCGGCATAATTTCCGGCGCGGCAGTCACCGAAATGGTATTGGGACTGCCCAGCACCGGACCATTGCTATTACAATCATTAATGAATCAGGATATGTATCTTGCCGGTACTTTAATTATGATGATGTCTGTATTAACAGTAATCGGAACCCTGATATCAGATATCTTATTGTATATTCTTGATCCGCGTATACGCACCGGTAATACCCAATGACAAATACTACTGTAACAACCGCATACATGCCGCAATGGAAACTGATGATGTTGCGTTTTCGTCAACACAAATTGGCATTTTTTGCTTTCTGGGTGTTGGTTGTCATTTACACCTCAGCCATATTTTGCGAATTTTTCGCGCCTTACACCTTAAACCATCGCGATTTTAATAATATTTATTCACCACCGCAATTGGTTGACTGGAAAATGAACATCACCCAATACCGCGGGTATCAGGATGCTACAACATGGCGAACAACATATTCACAGGATAAATTTGTCACAAAATTTACATGGTTTGTACATGGTGAACAATATAAATTATTGGGCATTATCCCTGCGGATATTTACCTGTTTGGTTCACGTACCGGTTTGCTGTGTTCTGATGCCGGTACGGTATACCTGTTTGGCACAGATGCACTGGGACGTGATATCTTCAGCAGAATTTTATACGGCGCGCGGATTTCACTGACAATTGGTTTATTAGGGGTATTCATATCATTCCTGTTGGGTTTGTCCATTGGCGCTTTGTCGGGTTATATCGGCGGATGGGTGGATAATATTATTCAACGGTTAATCGAACTACTACGTTCTTTCCCCGCTATCCCGTTGTGGCTTGCACTGTCCGCGGCCTTGCCATCATCATGGTCACCCATTCAGGTTTATCTGGGTATAACCGCGGTATTATCATTTATCGGTTGGACTGCCTTGGCACGGCAGGTACGCGGAAAAATAATGTCGCTTAAAAATGAAGACTACGTCGTCGCCGCGATTATCGCCGGTTCGGGTAAGGGCAGAATATTAATTAAACATCTGCTACCCGCCTGTATGAGCCATATAATAGTCAGTTTAACATTGGCAGTACCGGCAATGATTCTGGGTGAAACCGCATTAAGCTTTTTGGGTTTGGGGTTACGTCCACCGGTTACAAGTTGGGGTGTTTTACTGCGTGATGCCCAAAATGTCCAGGCTATTGCCGTATACCCATGGTTACTCACCCCCGCAATATTCATAATAATAACCGTCCTATCCCTAAACTTCCTGGGTGACGGCCTTCGCGATGCTGCCGACCCTTATTCGAAAAGGTAAGTGGTGGAAATTGGAAATTGGAAATTGGAAATTGTAAACAGGTTATAGCAAAACATAATTTTTTATTGTTTCAAATTGAATTTTCGAGTATAAATCAGTGACTGACACCGAGTGGCGAAGCCAGGAAGGTGTCTGTCACATCTTGATGTCGCAAGTTTTTGCAAATTGCAAATGTAAATTTAAAAAAATGCAGTTTTCAACAGGCATTTCTTACAGATATAGTCCTACTAAGGGAACCGGGCTGCGACCCTGTTCCAAACTGTGACCGTATGTGAAAGGGTATATTTTTATTGCAAAGCTATAGATGTAATTGCAAAACCTTATATTATCAACACCCCCCTGCCACCTCATTGCCAATGAGGAGAGTTATGTCATGATTTGACGATATAATGTCTGTTATAAAAATCCAAACCTTTATTTAAAATTCCTATCCTCGGCAATGAGGGGTGGCCGAAGGTCGGGGTGGTTTTCGCCTACCACAAACCTACAACTTAAACATTAAAAAATAAGTTTTGCAATTATCTATATAATTAAAAAAACTCTCAGTTACCAGATATTTCCTCTTAGGTTCTCTGTGTAACTAAAAATAATTATCCCCCACTCATTACTCTTTCATAATATTTTTCCGGGTCAAAGCGTTTTTTGGCAAGTGCGGTATTCATGTATCTAACAATTCCGTATATTTTTCTTTCTCCCCATGGCCTGTCATGTTTTCCTGCCAGGCACCATGCTATATTGCCGTAACCATTACTGTCGCGACCATCAAGTGCGTATTTATCATTTAAATGAACGGCATACTGCCAGGCCTGTTCCGGGGTTTCTGTCCATTCCAACAGTTTTTTTCCCCATAACATTCGCGCGTAATTATGTATAATACCGTCCTTGCGTAATTCCAGCATGGCGGTGTTCCATACATCATCATGGGTGTGAGCATTTTCTAAATCAATCAGGTCATAAATTGCCGGTCGCGGGTCTGTACGGTGTTTATCAAGAGTTAATTTACCCCAATTTGGCCACCCCTGTGGTGAATCATAATGGGGGTTATACCATGTAAAATTAATGGCAAGTTCGCGGCGGACAATTAATTCATCGTAAAAACTATCACGCACCGGGTTTGCACCAGGTTTTGCTGCAAGTGCCATTATTGCCACCCGCCGTGGTGATATTTGCCCGTAATGCAGGTATGGGCTGAGATGACTGGTTACATCCTGACCCGCGTCATTGCGCGAAGTCAGGTATAATTCCATCTTGTTATCCAGAAAATGTTGCAGATGTGTCATTGCCCGGGAGGCACCACCGGTTAATTTAATAACTGGCGGAACACTGTTATCCGGGTTAATCATCTTCAGGGTAGCGTTGATATCTGAAGCATCAAAATCAGAACGTGATATTGATATCTGCCGTTTTGGTATTTCAGGTTGATATTCCGTAAGATACCCCGGCAAAAGACGTTCTATTTTTGTACGTAATGTCCGCGCGGAATATTCTTCTTTCCCAATTAAGTGGCATGGAACAATACAATCGTCATCAATTTCAACCATGCTGATGGTTACCGCGTCAGCAATTTCCTGTCGCCACTGGCGTTGATTCCGCAGATATCCGCGGTCAGTAAATAATATCGCCGCGGCAAACTCTTCGGCAACCTTGGGCAATGTTTTTACGGGATCACCAATTCGTGTTATAAACGCCACACCGCGTTGTCGGCACCCTTCCGCGGTTTCCGCCAATCCCTGCAACATAAAGGTGAAATGTCGCAGGTTAGCATAAGGATAATTAATATTTAAAACAAACAGCACCACCACCGGAATATTTAATTCATTTGCTTTATTTATCGCCGCGTCCAACACGGCGTTATCGTATGCGCGTTGCGAATGCTGCATCCAATAAAGCACTACTTTGCCATGGCAATTTATCGGCGCGTTGTTAAGTGCTATTTCGCGACCATTATATATATTATCTGTCATTATCACCTTTTAAATAACGTTTTATTTTTTTTTATTATCCCGGGTAACCACATTAAATCACAAAACTTTCGCTTCCACAACGAAAGATAATTGAAAATAGTCGCTACAGAATGCTCAACTACCGGTCACTGAGTTTGTCGAGGTGACCTGAATCGAATTAATAGCATCACAAAAACAGATTAAATAATGCTACTTTAAAGTATTATACTTTGGAGTAGCATTACTTAAAAAGCTGTCATTATATCTTTCACATCAAGAAGTATAATCTTTTCTTTTGTTGCTATCTCCTGAATTTCTGGTGTAAAACCTGATGCGGAACAAAGCATAAACCTGATAGGAGATTTCCAGTTTTCCGGTAATGCTAAAGTTTTTTGCTTTAATTCTTCAAACACATTTTTCCCTACCGGACTTTTCCACCATTTACACTCTCCGGCAATTATCACTTTTTTTCCATTGTCTGAGATTTCAGCCAGAATATCCACTTCATTATTGCTATTCCACCATCTACCAACATATTTGGGCACCAAAATACCTGGCATAGGTCCGCATGAAATCAGGTATTGTCGGCATGCTTCCTCAAATATTTCTCCCAGATAACTATCAAGAGATGGTAAAATAAACTCCTGCCATACTGTTTCACCCTGACCGGCTTGAATAAGACTCTGGTAAGGCAATATGAATCGGCACCAGAATTTAACAAATGGGTCATGAATACGGTATAACCCGCGTTTACTCTTCTCTGGATGAATATCAGTAACAGGAACTTCACGACGCAGTAACCCCATATCGCAAAGTATGCCAATATATTTTGATGCGATATTTGTTGTTGTTCCCGTGCGACTTGCTATTTCCGATAATCTGGTTGCACCACCTGCTATTGCTTTTAAAATGCTTAAATATGTTGAAATTTGTGTTAATTCGGTACGCAGTAAAAATTGAACTTCATCAAACAAAAATCCATGCGGATCCAACATTTCCCGTTTAACATTAGTTTTAATATCACATTTAGCATCAAATCGTTCAAGATATGCGGGTATTCCACCGAGAAGTCCATATGATGTTAACCGTTCACGTGGTGAATAATCAGGAAAAAACTGACCGGAATCCCACGGTGTTAACAGTTCTAAACGTGCCTGACCCGTTCTCCTTCCATATAAAGGTGACCGTTCTGCCAACACTTCATTTTCCATAAATCCAATGTGCGAACCACAAAGAACAAGGAATATTTTAGTTTCTTTACCTGTAATATCCCACCATCGCTGTAATATTGATGGCAAAGCTAAATTGTCATAGCATAAATATGGAAATTCATCTAAAACCACTATAAATCGTTCGTGTTTCGATATTTGCGCAAGATAAGTTAATGCAACGTCCCAACTAGTAAATGTCATCGAAGCCAACAACGGGTCAGGATGAACAGATAATAATGCCTGACGAAACTGGTCAAGATTATCCTGTTCCCGTACCTGAGAAGCCAGAAAGTAAATATATTTTTTATCCTGACACCAATGACGAAGCAATGCGGATTTTCCGGTACGACGACGACCGTATAACACGAATAATTCAGCACGTGATCCGTTATAACGTTCGTTTAAACTATTTAATTCTCTTTTACGATTTATAAACACAATTACCCTCGCAATAATGCTACTTTGAAGTATTATACTTTAAAGTAGCATTATTGTAAAGGGGTCATTAGCAACCTAATCCATACCATAAACTTCAGAACTTCAGGTTTAAACTTTTATAAATTCAGGGAATTGCAAAACCTAATTATATCTATTTTTCCTGTACGGAACGCCGTCCCCGGCGTTCATTTTTGAGATAGAAACTCCCTACAATTCAGACAGGTTTTGCAAAAGCCTCAAATTACTTTTTCATTTATTACAACCCAATCTTTTCTCACACCTTGACTATGTAATCCGTATTACATATAATTTCATCATATAATTACTCATCACTTTTTAATCAGTTCGGTGTCATGGTAAATGGGGGTATTGTTATGCGCTTTTATTATTTAATTTTCTTATTGATTATAATATCTTTTTCTGCTATCGCAGAAATGACATCAGCATTTGAAACTGGTGATTTGGACGCGACGCAATGTATAGCCTATGATGGCAGCAAAGCGGTTGGCAATGCACCTATGCCGGCATTGGAAGGGTTGTTAGGACTACGGGAGAATGTTATCGCGGATACCTGGAGAGATCGGAAGAGCACACGTCTGAACTCCAGTCACATTCAGAAATCTCG